>NZ_CAOLGM010000109.1:0-7239 GCF_948475835.1 uncultured Escherichia sp.
CTTCTATAATGACTTCCAGGCAGATGACGCCGACCTGTCCGACTATACCAACAAGAGTTATGGTACAGACGTGACGTTGGGCTTCCCGATCAACGAATATAACTCGCTGCGTGCAGGTCTGGGTTATGTACATAACTCCCTGTCCAACATGCAGCCTCAGGTTGCGATGTGGCGTTATCTGTACTCTATGGGTGAACATCCGAGCACCTCTGATCAGGATAATAGCTTCAAAACGGACGACTTCACGTTCAACTATGGTTGGACCTATAACAAGCTTGACCGTGGTTACTTCCCGACAGATGGTTCACGTGTCAACCTGACCGGTAAAGTGACCATTCCTGGATCGGATAACGAATACTACAAAGTGACGTTAGACACGGCGACTTATGTGCCGATCGATGACGATCACAAATGGGTTGTTCTGGGGCGTACCCGCTGGGGTTATGGTGATGGTTTAGGCGGCAAAGAGATGCCGTTCTACGAGAACTTCTATGCCGGTGGTTCCAGCACCGTGCGTGGCTTCCAGTCCAATACAATTGGTCCGAAAGCAGTTTACTTCCCGCATCAGGCCAGTAATTATGATCCGGACTATGATTACGAATGTGCGACTCAGGACGGCGCGAAAGACCTGTGTAAATCGGATGATGCTGTAGGCGGTAACGCCATGGCGGTTGCCAGCCTCGAGTTCATCACCCCGACGCCATTTATTAGCGATAAGTATGCTAACTCGGTTCGTACTTCCTTCTTCTGGGATATGGGTACCGTTTGGGATACAAACTGGGATTCCAGCCAATATTCTGGATATCCGGACTATAGTGATCCAAGCAATATCCGTATGTCTGCGGGTATCGCATTACAATGGATGTCCCCATTGGGGCCGTTGGTGTTCTCCTACGCCCAGCCGTTCAAAAAGTACGATGGAGACAAGGCAGAACAGTTCCAGTTTAACATCGGTAAAACCTGGTAAGTGTTCTCCACAAAGGAATGTAGTGGTAGTGTAGCGATGACTTTAGGCGATCAATATAAGATCGCCGGGCCACGCAAAGAACTGCACCCTCCGGTGCAAATGGGATGGTAAGGAGTTTATTGTGAAAAAGTGGTTATTAGCGGCAGGTCTCGGTTTAGCACTGGCAACTTCTGCTCAGGCGGCTGACAAAATTGCAATCGTCAACATGGGCAGCCTGTTCCAGCAGGTAGCGCAGAAAACCGGTGTTTCTAACACGCTGGAAAATGAGTTCAAAGGCCGTGCCAGCGAACTGCAGCGTATGGAAACCGATCTGCAGGCTAAAATGAAAAAGCTGCAGTCCATGAAAGCGGGCAGCGATCGCACTAAGCTGGAAAAAGACGTGATGGCTCAGCGCCAGACTTTTGCTCAGAAAGCGCAGGCTTTTGAGCAGGATCGCGCACGTCGTTCCAACGAAGAACGCGGCAAACTGGTTACTCGTATCCAGACTGCTGTGAAATCCGTTGCCAACAGCCAGGATATCGATCTGGTTGTTGATGCAAACGCCGTTGCTTACAACAGCAGCGATGTAAAAGACATCACTGCCGACGTACTGAAACAGGTTAAATAAGTAATGCCTTCAATTCGACTGGCTGATTTAGCGCAGCAGTTGGATGCAGAACTACACGGTGATGGCGATATCGTCATCACCGGCGTTGCGTCCATGCAATCTGCACAAACAGGTCACATTACGTTCATGGTTAACCCAAAATACCGTGAGCATTTAGGCTTGTGCCAGGCGTCCGCGGTTGTCATGACCCAGGACGATCTTCCTTTCGCGAAAAGTGCCGCGCTGGTAGTGAAGAATCCCTACCTGACTTACGCGCGCATGGCGCAAATTTTAGATACCACGCCGCAGCCCGCGCAGAACATTGCACCCAGTGCGGTGATCGACGCGACGGCGAAGCTGGGTAACAACGTATCGATTGGCGCTAACGCGGTGATTGAGTCCGGCGTTGAACTGGGCGATAACGTGATTATCGGTGCCGGTTGCTTCGTAGGTAAAAACAGCAAAATCGGTGCAGGTTCGCGTCTCTGGGCGAACGTAACCATTTACCATGAGATCCAGATCGGTCAGAATTGCCTGATCCAGTCCGGAACAGTGGTAGGCGCAGACGGCTTTGGTTATGCCAACGATCGTGGTAACTGGGTGAAGATCCCACAGATTGGTCGCGTAATTATTGGCGATCGCGTGGAGATCGGTGCCTGCACAACCATCGATCGCGGCGCGCTGGATGACACTATTATTGGCAATGGCGTGATCATTGATAACCAGTGCCAGATTGCACATAACGTCGTGATTGGCGACAATACGGCGGTTGCCGGTGGCGTCATTATGGCGGGCAGCCTGAAAATTGGTCGTTACTGCATGATCGGCGGAGCCAGCGTAATCAACGGGCATATGGAAATATGCGACAAAGTGACGGTTACGGGCATGGGTATGGTGATGCGTCCCATCACTGAACCAGGCGTCTATTCCTCAGGCATTCCGCTGCAACCCAACAAAGTCTGGCGCAAAACCGCTGCACTGGTGATGAACATTGATGACATGAGCAAGCGTCTGAAATCGCTTGAGCGCAAGGTTAATCAACAAGACTAACGTTCCATCTTTTGTTCGCCAAACTTTACGGCCTGTCTCATTCTTACGATTGCGGCAGGCCGTGTTATTATTGTCGTTTCTTATATTTTGACAGGAAGAGTATCTTGACTACTAACACTCATACTCTGCAGATTGAAGAGATTTTAGAACTTCTGCCGCACCGTTTCCCTTTCTTACTGGTGGATCGCGTGCTGGATTTTGAAGAAGGTCGTTTTCTGCGCGCAGTAAAAAATGTCTCTGTCAATGAGCCATTCTTCCAGGGCCATTTCCCTGGAAAACCGATTTTCCCGGGTGTGCTGATTCTGGAAGCAATGGCACAGGCAACAGGTATTCTGGCGTTTAAAAGCGTAGGAAAACTGGAACCGGGTGAGCTGTACTATTTCGCTGGTATTGACGAAGCGCGCTTCAAGCGCCCGGTCGTGCCTGGCGATCAAATGATCATGGAAGTCACTTTCGAAAAAACGCGCCGCGGCCTGACCCGTTTTAAAGGGGTTGCTCTGGTCGACGGTAAAGTAGTTTGCGAAGCAACGATGATGTGTGCTCGTAGCCGGGAGGCCTGATACGTGATTGATAAATCCGCCTTTGTGCATCCAACCGCCATTGTGGAAGAGGGCGCGTCGATTGGCGCGAACGCACACATTGGTCCTTTTTGTATCGTTGGACCCCATGTCGAAATTGGTGAGGGTACCGTACTGAAATCTCACGTTGTCGTGAATGGCCATACTAAAATTGGCCGCGATAATGAGATTTATCAGTTCGCCTCCATCGGTGAAGTTAACCAGGATCTGAAATATGCTGGCGAACCGACCCGTGTGGAAATCGGCGATCGTAACCGCATTCGCGAAAGCGTCACCATTCATCGTGGCACAGTCCAGGGCGGTGGATTGACGAAGGTGGGCAGCGACAACTTACTGATGATCAACGCGCACATTGCGCACGATTGTACGGTAGGTAACCGCTGTATTCTCGCCAACAACGCAACGCTGGCGGGTCACGTATCGGTAGACGACTTCGCGATCATCGGCGGCATGACCGCAGTCCATCAGTTCTGCATCATTGGTGCGCATGTGATGGTTGGCGGTTGCTCCGGTGTGGCGCAGGACGTCCCTCCTTATGTCATTGCGCAGGGTAACCACGCAACGCCGTTCGGTGTCAATATCGAAGGGCTGAAGCGCCGCGGATTCAGCCGCGAGGCGATTACCGCTATCCGCAATGCGTATAAGCTGATTTATCGCAGCGGTAAAACGCTCGATGAAGTGAAACCGGAAATTGCTGAACTGGCGGAAACGTATCCGGAAGTGAAAGCTTTTACCGATTTCTTTGCACGCTCAACGCGCGGTCTGATTCGTTAATGACTAAACAGCGTCCATTAACGATTGCCCTGGTCGCCGGAGAAACCTCCGGCGATATCCTGGGGGCCGGTTTAATCCGCGCTCTGAAAGAACATGTGCCCAACGCCCGCTTTGTTGGCGTTGCCGGGCCACGAATGCAGGCTGAAGGCTGCGAAGCCTGGTACGAAATGGAAGAACTGGCGGTGATGGGCATTGTTGAAGTGCTCGGTCGTCTGCGTCGCTTACTGCATATTCGTGCCGATCTGACAAAGCGTTTTGGTGAACTAAAGCCAGATGTTTTTGTTGGCATTGATGCGCCTGACTTCAATATTACCCTCGAAGGTAACCTTAAAAAGCAGGGTATCAAAACCATTCATTACGTCAGTCCATCCGTCTGGGCGTGGCGACAGAAACGCGTTTTCAAAATAGGCAGAGCCACCGATCTGGTGCTCGCATTTCTGCCTTTCGAAAAAGCGTTTTATGACAAATACAATGTACCGTGCCGCTTTATCGGTCATACCATGGCTGATGCCATGCCGTTAGATCCAGATAAAAATGCCGCCCGTGATGTGCTGGGGATCCCTCACGATGCCCACTGCCTGGCGTTGCTACCGGGGAGCCGTGGCGCAGAAGTTGAAATGCTTAGTGCCGATTTCCTGAAAACGGCCCAGCTTTTGCGCCAGACATATCCGGATCTCGAAATCGTGGTGCCACTGGTGAATGCCAAACGCCGCGAGCAGTTTGAACGCATCAAAGCTGAAGTCGCGCCAGACCTTTCAGTTCATTTGCTGGATGGGATGGGCCGTGAGGCGATGGTCGCCAGCGATGCGGCGCTACTGGCGTCGGGTACGGCAGCCCTGGAGTGTATGCTGGCGAAATGCCCGATGGTGGTGGGATATCGCATGAAGCCTTTTACCTTCTGGTTGGCGAAGCGGCTGGTGAAAACTGATTATGTCTCGCTGCCAAATCTGCTGGCGGGCAGAGAGTTAGTCAAAGAATTATTGCAGGAAGAGTGTGAGCCGCAAAAACTGGCTGCGGCGCTGTTACCGCTGTTGGCGAACGGGAAAACCAGCCACGCGATGCACGATACCTTCCGTGAACTGCATCAGCAGATCCGCTGCAATGCCGATGAGCAGGCGGCACAAGCCGTTCTGGAGTTAGCACAATGATCGAATTTGTTTATCCGCACACGCAGCTGGTTGCGGGTGTGGATGAAGTCGGACGCGGGCCGTTAGTTGGCGCGGTCGTCACCGCTGCGGTGATCCTTGACCCGGCGCGCCCGATTGCCGGGCTGAATGATTCCAAAAAGCTGAGCGAAAAACGCCGTCTGGCGCTCTATGAAGAGATCAAAGAGAAAGCGTTGAGCTGGAGTCTGGGCCGCGCGGAACCCCACGAAATCGACGAGCTGAACATTCTTCATGCGACCATGCTGGCGATGCAGCGTGCCGTCGCTGGGCTGCATATTGCGCCGGAATATGTGTTGATTGATGGTAACCGCTGCCCGAAATTACCGATGCCTGCGATGGCTGTGGTGAAAGGCGATAGCCGCGTACCGGAAATCAGTGCCGCGTCTATCCTGGCGAAAGTGACGCGTGACGCCGAAATGGCGGCGCTGGATATTGTTTTCCCGCAATATGGTTTTGCCCAACACAAAGGGTACCCAACCGCTTTTCATCTGGAAAAACTGGCTGAACACGGCGCGACCGAACACCATCGGCGCAGCTTTGGGCCTGTCAAACGCGCACTGGGACTTGCGTCCTGATTCTTGTGTCGAGATTAAGTAAACCGGAATCTGAAGATGTCTGAACCACGTTTCGTACACCTGCGGGTGCACAGCGACTACTCGATGATCGATGGCCTGGCCAAAACCGCACCGTTGGTAAAAAAGGCGGCGGCGTTGGGTATGCCAGCACTGGCGATCACCGATTTCACCAACCTTTGTGGTCTGGTGAAGTTCTACGGAGCGGGACATGGCGCAGGGATTAAGCCTATCGTCGGGGCAGATTTTAACGTCCAGTGCGACCTGCTGGGTGATGAGTTAACCCACCTGACGGTACTGGCGGCGAACAATACCGGCTATCAGAATCTGACGTTGCTGATCTCAAAAGCGTATCAGCGCGGGTACGGTGCCGCCGGGCCGATCATCGATCGCGACTGGCTTATCGAATTAAACGAAGGGTTGATCCTTCTTTCCGGCGGACGCATGGGCGACGTCGGACGCAGTCTTTTGCGTGGTAACAGCGCGCTGGTAGATGAGTGTGTCGCGTTTTATGAAGAACACTTCCCGGATCGCTATTTTCTCGAGCTGATCCGCACCGGCAGGCCGGATGAAGAAAGCTATCTGCACGCGGCGGTGGAACTGGCGGAAGCGCGCGGTTTGCCCGTCGTGGCGACCAACGACGTGCGCTTTATCGACAGCAGCGACTTTGACGCACACGAAATCCGCGTCGCGATCCACGACGGCTTTACCCTCGACGATCCTAAACGCCCGCGTAACTATTCGCCGCAGCAATATATGCGTAGCGAAGAGGAGATGTGTGAGCTGTTTGCCGACATCCCCGAAGCCCTTGCCAACACCGTTGAGATCGCCAAACGCTGTAACGTAACCGTGCGTCTTGGTGAATACTTCCTGCCGCAGTTCCCGACCGGGGACATGAGCACCGAAGATTATCTGGTCAAGCGTGCAAAAGAGGGCCTGGAAGAGCGTCTGGCCTTTTTATTCCCTGACGAGGAAGAACGTGTTAAGCGCCGCCCGGAATATGACGAACGTCTGGAGACTGAACTTCAGGTTATCAACCAGATGGGCTTCCCGGGCTACTTCCTCATCGTTATGGAATTTATCCAGTGGTCGAAAGATAACGGCGTACCGGTAGGGCCAGGCCGTGGCTCCGGTGCGGGTTCACTGGTGGCCTACGCGCTGAAAATCACCGACCTCGATCCGCTGGAATTTGACCTGCTGTTCGAACGTTTCCTTAACCCGGAACGTGTCTCCATGCCTGACTTCGACGTTGACTTCTGTATGGAGAAACGCGATCAGGTTATCGAGCACGTAGCGGACATGTACGGTCGTGATGCGGTATCGCAGATCATCACCTTCGGTACAATGGCGGCGAAAGCGGTGATCCGCGACGTAGGCCGCGTGCTGGGGCATCCGTACGGCTTTGTCGATCGTATCTCGAAACTGATCCCGCCCGATCCGGGGATGACGCTGGCGAAAGCGTTTGAAGCCGAGCCGCAGCTGCCGGAAATCTACGAAGCGGATGAAGAAGTTAAGGCGCTGATCGACATGGCGCGCAAACTGGAAG
>NZ_CAOLGM010000109.1:7249-16671 GCF_948475835.1 uncultured Escherichia sp.
GTAAGCACGCCGGTGGGGTGGTTATCGCACCGACCAAAATTACCGATTTTGCGCCGCTTTATTGCGATGAAGAGGGCAAACATCCGGTCACCCAGTTTGATAAAAGCGACGTTGAATACGCCGGACTGGTGAAGTTCGACTTCCTTGGTTTGCGTACGCTCACCATCATCAACTGGGCGCTGGAGATGATCAACAAGCGGCGGGCGAAGAATGGCGAGCCGCCGCTGGATATCGCCGCGATCCCGCTGGATGACAAGAAAAGCTTCGACATGCTGCAACGCTCGGAAACCACTGCGGTATTCCAGCTTGAATCGCGCGGCATGAAGGACCTGATCAAGCGTCTGCAACCTGACTGCTTCGAAGATATGATCGCCCTGGTGGCACTGTTCCGCCCCGGTCCGTTGCAATCAGGGATGGTGGATAACTTTATCGACCGTAAACATGGTCGTGAAGAGATCTCCTATCCGGACGTGCAGTGGCAGCATGAAAGCTTGAAACCGGTACTGGAGCCAACCTACGGCATCATCCTGTATCAGGAACAGGTCATGCAGATTGCCCAGGTGCTTTCTGGTTATACCCTCGGTGGCGCGGATATGCTGCGTCGTGCGATGGGTAAGAAAAAGCCGGAAGAGATGGCTAAGCAGCGTTCTGTATTTGCTGAAGGTGCAGAAAAGAACGGAATCAACGCCGAACTGGCGATGAAAATCTTCGACCTGGTGGAGAAATTCGCGGGTTACGGATTTAACAAATCGCACTCTGCGGCCTATGCTTTGGTGTCATATCAAACGTTATGGCTGAAAGCACACTATCCTGCGGAGTTTATGGCGGCGGTAATGACCGCCGATATGGACAACACCGAGAAGGTGGTGGGCCTGGTGGATGAGTGCTGGCGGATGGGGCTGAAAATCCTGCCACCAGATATAAACTCCGGTCTTTACCATTTCCACGTCAACGACGACGGCGAAATCGTGTATGGTATTGGCGCCATCAAAGGGGTAGGTGAAGGTCCGATTGAGGCCATCATCGAAGCCCGTAATAAAGGCGGCTACTTCCGCGAACTGTTTGATCTTTGCGCCCGTACCGACACCAAAAAGTTAAACCGGCGGGTGCTGGAAAAACTGATCATGTCCGGGGCGTTTGACCGTCTTGGACCACACCGCGCGGCACTGATGAACTCGCTGGGCGATGCGTTAAAAGCGGCAGATCAACACGCGAAAGCGGAAGCTATCGGTCAGGCCGATATGTTCGGCGTGCTGGCCGAAGAGCCGGAACAAATTGAACAATCCTACGCCAGCTGCCAACCGTGGCCGGAGCAGGTGGTATTAGATGGGGAACGTGAAACGTTAGGCCTGTACCTGACCGGACACCCTATCAACCAGTATTTAAAAGAGATTGAGCGTTATGTCGGAGGCGTAAGGCTGAAAGACATGCACCCGACAGAACGTGGTAAAGTCATCACGGCTGCGGGGCTCGTTGTTGCCGCGCGGGTTATGGTCACCAAGCGCGGCAATCGTATCGGTATCTGCACGCTGGATGACCGTTCCGGGCGGCTGGAAGTGATGTTGTTTACTGACGCCCTGGATAAATACCAGCAATTGCTGGAAAAAGACCGCATACTTATCGTCAGCGGACAGGTCAGCTTTGATGACTTCAGCGGTGGGCTTAAAATGACCGCTCGCGAAGTGATGGATATTGACGAAGCCCGGGAAAAATATGCTCGCGGGCTTGCTATCTCGCTGACGGACAGGCAAATTGATGACCAGCTTTTAAACCGACTCCGTCAGTCTCTGGAACCCCACCGCTCTGGGACAATTCCAGTACATCTCTACTATCAGAGGGCGGATGCACGCGCGCGGTTGCGTTTTGGCGCGACGTGGCGTGTCTCTCCGAGCGATCGTTTATTAAACGATCTCCGTGGCCTCATTGGTTCGGAGCAGGTGGAACTGGAGTTTGACTAATACAGGAATACTATGAGTCTGAATTTCCTTGATTTTGAACAGCCGATTGCAGAGCTGGAAGCGAAAATCGATTCTCTGACTGCGGTTAGCCGTCAGGATGAGAAACTGGATATTAACATCGATGAAGAAGTGCATCGTCTGCGTGAAAAAAGCGTAGAACTGACGCGTAAAATCTTCGCCGATCTCGGTGCATGGCAGATTGCGCAACTGGCACGCCATCCACAGCGTCCTTATACCCTGGATTACGTTCGCCTGGCATTTGATGAATTTGACGAACTGGCTGGTGACCGTGCGTATGCAGACGATAAAGCTATCGTCGGTGGTATCGCCCGTCTCGATGGTCGTCCGGTGATGATCATTGGTCATCAAAAAGGTCGTGAAACCAAAGAAAAAATTCGCCGTAACTTTGGTATGCCAGCGCCAGAAGGTTACCGCAAAGCACTGCGTCTGATGCAAATGGCTGAACGCTTTAAGATGCCTATCATCACCTTTATCGACACCCCGGGGGCTTATCCTGGCGTGGGCGCAGAAGAGCGTGGTCAGTCTGAAGCCATTGCACGCAACCTGCGTGAAATGTCTCGCCTCGGCGTACCGGTAGTTTGTACGGTTATCGGTGAAGGTGGTTCTGGCGGTGCGCTGGCGATTGGCGTGGGCGATAAAGTGAATATGCTGCAATACAGCACCTATTCCGTTATCTCGCCGGAAGGTTGTGCGTCCATTCTGTGGAAGAGCGCCGACAAAGCTCCGCTGGCGGCTGAAGCGATGGGTATCATCGCTCCGCGTCTGAAAGAGCTGAAACTGATCGACTCCATCATCCCGGAACCGCTGGGCGGCGCTCACCGTAACCCGGAAGCGATGGCGGCATCGTTGAAAGCGCAACTGCTGGCGGATCTGGCCGATCTCGATGTGTTAAGCACTGAAGATTTAAAAAATCGTCGTTATCAGCGCCTGATGAGCTACGGTTACGCGTAATTCGCAAAAGTTCTGAAAAAGGGTCACTTCGGTGGCCCTTTTTTATCGCCACGGTTTGAGCAGGCTATGATTAAGGAAGGATTTTCCAGGAGGAACACATGAACATCATTGCCATTATGGGACCGCATGGCGTCTTTTATAAAGATGAGCCCATCAAAGAACTGGAGTCGGCGCTGGTGGCGCAAGGCTTTCAGATTATCTGGCCACAAAACAGCGTTGATTTGCTGAAATTTATCGAACATAACCCTCGAATTTGCGGCGTGATTTTTGACTGGGATGAGTACAGTCTCGATTTATGCAGCGATATCAATCAACTTAATGAATATCTCCCGCTTTATGCCTTCATCAACACCCACTCGACGATGGATGTCAGCGTGCAGGATATGCGGATGGCGCTCTGGTTTTTTGAATATGCGCTGGGGCAGGCGGAAGATATCGCCATTCGTATGCGTCAGTACACCGACGAATATCTTGATAACATTACACCGCCGTTCACGAAAGCCTTGTTTACCTACGTTAAAGAGCGGAAGTACACCTTTTGTACGCCGGGGCATATGGGCGGCACCGCATATCAAAAAAGCCCGGTTGGCTGCCTGTTTTATGATTTTTTCGGCGGGAATACCCTCAAGGCTGATGTCTCTATTTCGGTCACCGAGCTTGGTTCGTTGCTCGACCACACCGGGCCACACCTGGAAGCGGAAGAGTACATCGCGCGGACTTTTGGCGCGGAACAGAGTTATATCGTTACCAACGGAACATCGACGTCGAACAAAATTGTGGGTATGTACGCCGCGCCATCCGGCAGTACGCTGTTGATCGACCGCAATTGTCATAAATCGCTGGCGCATCTGTTGATGATGAACGATGTAGTGCCAGTCTGGCTGAAACCGACGCGTAATGCGTTGGGGATTCTTGGTGGGATCCCGCGCCGTGAATTTACTCGCGACAGCATCGAAGAGAAAGTCGCTGCCACCACGCAGGCACAATGGCCGGTTCATGCGGTGATTACCAACTCCACCTATGATGGCTTGCTCTACAACACCGACTGGATCAAACAGACGCTGGATGTCCCGTCGATCCACTTCGATTCCGCCTGGGTGCCGTACACCCATTTTCATCCGATCTACCAGGGGAAAAGTGGTATGAGCGGCGAGCGTGTTGCGGGAAAAGTGATCTTCGAAACGCAATCGACCCACAAAATGCTGGCGGCGTTATCGCAGGCTTCGCTGATCCACATTAAAGGCGAGTATGACGAAGAGGCGTTTAACGAAGCCTTTATGATGCATACCACCACCTCGCCCAGTTATCCCATTGTTGCTTCGGTTGAGACGGCGGCGGCGATGCTGCGTGGTAATCCGGGCAAACGGCTGATTAACCGTTCGGTGGAGCGGGCGCTGCATTTTCGCAAAGAGGTCCAGCGGTTGCGGGAAGAGTCTGACGGTTGGTTTTTCGATATCTGGCAACCGCCGCAGGTGGATGAAGCCGAATGCTGGCCCGTTGCGCCAGGCGAACAGTGGCACGGCTTTAACGATGCGGATGCCGATCATATGTTTCTCGATCCGGTTAAAGTCACTATTTTGACACCGGGGATGGACGAACAGGGCAATATGAGCGAGGAGGGGATCCCGGCGGCGCTGGTGGCAAAATTCCTCGACGAACGTGGGATCGTAGTAGAGAAAACCGGCCCTTATAACCTGCTGTTTCTCTTTAGTATTGGTATCGATAAAACCAAAGCAATGGGATTATTGCGTGGGTTGACGGAATTTAAACGCTCTTACGATCTCAACCTGCGGATCAAAAATATGCTACCCGATCTCTATGCTGAAGATCCCGATTTCTACCGCAATATGCGTATTCAGGATCTGGCGCAAGGGATCCATAAGCTGATTCGTAAACACGATCTTCCCGGTTTGATGTTGCGGGCATTCGATACTTTGCCGGAAATGATCATGACGCCACATCAGGCATGGCAGAGACAGATTAAAGGTGAAGTAGAAACCATTGCGCTGGAACAACTGGTCGGTAGAGTATCGGCAAATATGATCCTGCCTTATCCACCGGGCGTACCGCTGTTGATGCCAGGAGAAATGCTGACCAAAGAGAGCCGCACGGTACTCGATTTTCTACTGATGCTTTGTTCCGTAGGGCAACATTACCCCGGTTTTGAAACGGATATTCACGGCGCGAAACAGGACGAAGACGGCGTTTACCGCGTACGAGTCCTAAAAATGGCGGGATAACTTGCCAGAGCGGCTTCCGGGCGAGTAACGTGCTGTTAACAAATAAAGGAGACGTTATGCTGGGTTTAAAACAGGTTCACCATATTGCGATTATTGCGACGGATTATGCGGTGAGCAAAGCTTTCTACTGCGATATTCTTGGTTTCACGCTGCAAAGCGAAGTCTATCGCGAAGCGCGCGACTCGTGGAAAGGGGATTTGGCGCTTAATGGGCAATATGTGATTGAGCTTTTCTCTTTTCCGTTCCCGCCGGAGCGCCCCAGCCGACCGGAAGCTTGCGGCCTGCGTCATCTGGCTTTTAGCGTTGATGACATCGATGCGGCAGTGGCGCACCTTGAAAGCCATAACGTGAAGTGTGAAGCCATCCGTGTCGATCCATACACGCAAAAACGCTTCACCTTCTTTAACGATCCGGACGGGCTGCCGTTGGAACTGTATGAGCAGTAAGGCTTGTCATCGCCGCATTTGCCCGGTAACGTGCCGGGCATTGCTACTGTAAAATCGCACCATCATGACACTCACGCTCAATAGACAACTTCTCACCTCACGCCAGATTCTGGTGGCCTTTAGCGGCGGGCTTGACTCCACCGTTCTGCTGCATCAGTTGGTGCAGTGGCGGACGGAAAATCCGGGCGTCACTCTGCGCGCTATTCATGTGCATCACGGTTTAAGTGCCAATGCCGATGCCTGGGTTACGCATTGCGAAAACGTCTGCCAACAGTGGCAGGTGCCGCTGGTGGTCGAACGCGTACAACTTGCGCAAGAGGGGCTGGGGATTGAGGCCCAAGCGCGGCAGGCGCGTTATCAGGCATTTGCCCGTACCCTATTGCCCGGCGAAGTGCTGGTCACCGCGCAACATCTCGACGATCAATGTGAAACCTTTCTGCTGGCGCTAAAACGCGGTAGCGGCCCTGCCGGGCTTTCGGCTATGGGGGAAGTCTCGGAGTTTGCCGGAACACGGCTTATCCGCCCGTTGCTTGCCCGCACGCGGGGGGAACTGGCGCAGTGGGCATTGGCGCATGGTTTACGCTGGATTGAAGACGAAAGTAATCAGGACGACTCATACGATCGTAACTTTCTGCGCCTGCGCGTAGTGCCGTTATTGCAGCAGCGTTGGCCGCATTTTGCCGAAGCAACGGCCCGCAGCGCCGCACTTTGTGCTGAACAAGAGAGTCTGTTGGATGAACTGCTGGCGGATGATTTAGCACACTGCCAAACGTCGCAGGGGACGCTGCAGATTGCGCCAATGCTAGCGATGAGTGATGCCCGTCGCGCGGCGATTATCCGCCGCTGGCTGGCAGGGCAGAATGCACCGATGCCTTCCCGCGACGCGCTGGTGCGGATCTGGCAGGAAGTGGCGCTGGCGCGGGAAGATGCCTCCCCCTGTTTACGTTTTGGCGCGTTTGAAATACGGCGCTATCAGTCGCAACTGTGGTGGATTAACTCCGTCACCGGGCAAAGTGAAACCATTGTGCCGTGGCAGACGTGGCTACAACCGCTGGAATTACCGGCGGGGCTGGGAAGCGTACAGCTTACTGCGGGAGGCGATATTCGCCCTCCGCGTGCAGACGAAGCGGTCAGCGTGCGTTTCAAAGCGGCAGGATTGCTGCATATTGTCGGGCGCAACGGCGGACGTAAGCTGAAGAAAATCTGGCAAGAGTTAGGCGTGCCGCCGTGGCTACGTGACACCACGCCACTGCTGTTTTATGGCGAAACGCTGATTGCGGCGGCAGGGGTATTTGTGACGCAAGAAGGTGTGGCTGAAGGTGAGAATGGCGTAAGTTTTGTCTGGCAGAAAACGCTTAGTTAAGTGAAAGCCGGATAAGACGCATCAAACGTCGCATCCGGCGAAAGTCAATCAGGACTCGCTCACCACCACCGTACCGATTTCCGGGTGGCTAAAGCTGGTAATTTTATCCAGACGTAGCTCACGGGTTTCGCCAGCGGCCTCGACGACCAGATACTCCACATTTTTGCGGGAGACTAAATCGCTGGCTTTTGCCTGCAATTTTTCGCCATCTTTCAGCTCAAGTGTCAGCATTAAATGATGCTGGCAGGCGAGCTCAAGATTATCGTAATCATCACAATTGATTGGTTGATACGTATCATTCATTGACATAATCGCTCACCAGTAAGTTTGCCGCAGCGTATGCTGCTTTTTCCCTGACAGCCTCAGAAAGGGCGTCGTCGGCAGCCATTTCATTCAGCACTTTCAAAACGCAGCCCAGCGCGTCCGGAACGTATCCTAAGTCTCCGCTGGCGATTTCCGCGTACCGCTTGCGTATTAACTCACAATATTTTTCCACATGCCCTCCTGTCAGCACTCTGACTTAACCGTGGATGCAAGTCTAAGCCTACGAAGATAAACTCTGTTTCGCAAGGTGACTATACCACACTCATTTCTGCAATATCAGCGCCGCAACTGCACGTATTCCGTTACAATGGCCTCCTGATTCGAAAGGAGTTTTCTTATGGCGCTTAAAGCGACAATTTATAAAGCGACGGTTAATGTGGCCGATCTCGACCGCAACCAGTTTCTCGATGCCTCTCTGACGCTGGCGCGCCACCCTTCAGAAACCCAGGAGCGAAATATGCTGATGAACGTCTGCAATTTACCCGTGGTTTGTGTGCCGATGATGAGCCGGAAGCGTGGCTGCGTAACGATCACCTGGGCATTGATTTGTGGATTGAGCTGGGGCTGCCGGATGAGCGGCGGATTAAGAAAGCCTGCACCCAGGCCGCAGAAGTGGCGCTGTTTACCTATAATAGTCGGGCGGCGCAAATCTGGTGGCAGCAAAATCAGAGCAAATGTGTGCAGTTTGCCAATCTTTCCGTCTGGTATCTGGACGATGAACAACTGGCGAAAGTAAGCGCCTTTGCCGATCGTACCATGACGCTGCAGGCAACGATTCAGGATGGCGTGATCTGGTTATCGGACGATAAGAATAATCTGGAAGTTAACTTAACCGCCTGGCAACAACCTTCATGATTGTGATTTCCCGACATGTTGCTATTCCCGATGGTGAGCTTGAGATCACCGCCATTCGTGCGCAGGGCGCGGGCGGGCAGCATGTTAATAAGACCTCAACGGCCATTCATCTGCGTTTTGACATTCGGGCGTCCAGCCTGCCAGAGTATTACAAAGAGCGTCTACTCGCCGCCAGCCATCATTTGATCAGCAGTGATGGCGTGATTGTCATTAAGGCACAGGAATACCGCAGTCAGGAACTGAACCGCGAAGCCGCGCTAGCCCGGCTGGTGGCAGTGATTAAAGATTTAACAACAGAACAAAAAGCCCGACGACCCACGCGGCCCACCCGTGCATCGAAAGAGCGCAGGCTGGCATCGAAAGCACAAAAATCAAGCGTGAAGGCGATGCGCGGCAAAGTACGCAGCGGTCGGGAATAAAAAGAAGGAATAGATGGTGAAAAAAGCGATAGTGACAGCGATGGCTGTAATCAGCCTCTTTACTCTGATGGGATGTAATAACCGGGCCGAAGTCGATACGCTTTCTCCAGCACAGGCTGCCGAACTGAAACCGATGCCGCAAAGTTGGCGCGGCGTGCTGCCGTGTGCTGATTGCGAAGGAATCGAAACCTCTCTGTTCCTCGAAAAAGACGGAACATGGGTGATGAATGAGCGTTATCTCGGTGCTCGTGAAGAACCTTCCTCCTTCGCTTCCTACGGTACATGGGCGCGAACCGCTGACAAGCTGGTATTAACCGACAGCAAAGGTGAAAAGTCATATTATCGGGCGAAAGGCGATGCGCTGGAGATGCTCGATCGTGAAGGCAATCCGATTGAATCGCAGTTCAACTATACGCTGGAACCGGCACAATCTAGTTTACCTATGACGCCGATGACCCTGCGAGGCATGTATTTTTATATGGCTGATGCGGCGACCTTCACTGATTGCGCGACCGGAAAACGTTTCATGGTAGCGAATAACGCAGAGCTGGAGCGTAGCTACCTGGCTGCGCGCGGTCACAGTGAAAAACCGGTGTTACTGTCAGTAGAAGGTCACTTTACGCTTGAGGCTAATCCGGATACTGGTGCGCCAACCAAAGTATTAGCGCCCGATACGGCGGGTAAATTTTACCCGAATAAGGATTGCAGTAGTTTGGGGCAGTAAACCTGCTTAAGGCAGAAACAAACGCAAAATTGCCTGATGCGCTGCGCTTATCAGGCCTTGTATTATCCCTCCAGTGCAGAGAAAATCGGCCAGTTTTCTCTGCCTGCAGTCCGCATGCCGT
>NZ_CAOLGM010000110.1:0-2266 GCF_948475835.1 uncultured Escherichia sp.
AGACGATCGCTGATCTCGCTCTGGGTCAGCCCGTCGTGATAGTAAAACCACGCGATCCGCGCGACCTGTTCTTCTTCACACATTCCCTGTTCTGAAATTGCCGAATCGTTGATTGTCATAATTCATTCTTCACTTTGAACATATTTAAATCTTTAATGCAATTGTTCAGTTCTTGCGCATTTATATCTGTGATGGCAGCCACAGTTTGACTCTACGAGCATGAACAAACGCAACCGTGAAAATCAAAATAGCATAAATTGTGATCTATTCGTCGGAAATATGTGCAATGTCCACCTAAGGTTATGAACAAATTAAAAGCAGAAATACATTTGTTCAAAACTCACCTGCAAAACTGAACGGGGGAAATATGCAAACGAGTGATACCCGCGCGTTACCGCTACTTTGCGCCCGCTCGGTTTATAAACAGTATTCAGGGGTCAATGTCCTGAAAGGCATCGATTTTACGTTGCATCAGGGGGAGGTCCACGCCCTGCTCGGCGGCAATGGTGCCGGTAAATCGACGTTAATGAAGATTATTGCCGGTATTACCCCTGCTGATAGCGGTACGCTGGAGATTGGGGGCAACAACTACGCCAGATTAACGCCAGTTCATGCTCATCAGCTGGGCATTTATCTCGTTCCCCAGGAACCGCTGCTTTTCCCAAGCCTGTCGATAAAAGAAAACATCCTGTTTGGGATGGCAAAAAAACAGCTCTCCATGCAAAAAATGAAGAACTTGCTGGCGGCGCTGGGCTGCCAGTTTGATCTGCATAGTCTGGCAGGATCGCTGGATGTCGCCGATCGCCAAATGGTGGAAATCCTCCGCGGGCTAATGCGCGACTCGCGGATTCTGATCCTCGATGAACCTACCGCCTCGCTTACCCCTGCGGAAACCGAACGCTTGTTTACTCGCTTGCAAGAGCTGCTTGCTACTGGCGTGGGTATTGTTTTTATCTCGCATAAGCTGCCGGAAATTCGCCAGATTGCCGATCGAATTAGCGTGATGCGCGACGGAACCATCGCCTTAAGCGGCAAAACCAGCGAACTGTCTACCGACGACATTATTCAGGCCATCACGCCAGTGGTACGGGAAAAATCGCTCTCTGCCAGCCAAAAATTATGGCTGGAGTTACCTGGTAACCGCCCACAACATGCTGCCGGAACGCCGGTGCTGACACTGGAAAATCTGACCGGCGAAGGTTTCAGGAATGTCAGCATGACGCTCAATGCCGGAGAAATTCTGGGCCTGGCTGGGCTGGTGGGGGCCGGACGCACAGAACTGGCCGAGACGCTCTATGGTCTGCGTACTTTGCGTGGCGGACGCATTATGCTGAATGGTAAAGAGATCAATAAATTATCCACTGGAGAACGTTTACTGCGCGGTCTGGTTTATCTGCCGGAAGATCGCCAGTCATCCGGACTGAATCTCGATGCTTCGCTTGCCTGGAACGTCTGCGCCCTTACTCATAACCTTCGTGGATTCTGGGCGAAAACCGCGAAAGATAATGCCACCCTGGAACGTTATCGTCGGGCGCTGAATATTAAATTTAACCAACCGGAACAAGCTGCACGGACATTATCCGGTGGCAACCAGCAAAAAATCCTCATTGCCAAATGCCTGGAAGCTTCGCCGCAAGCATTGATTGTCGATGAGCCGACGCGCGGCGTGGATGTCTCGGCCCGTAATGATATCTACCAGCTGTTGCGCAGCATCGCCGCACAAAATGTGGCAGTGCTGCTTATCTCCTCCGATCTGGAAGAGATCGAACTGATGGCAGATCGCGTGTATGTGATGCATCAGGGCGAAATTGCCCACTCTGCACTGACCGGGCGCGATATTAATGTCGAGACTATTATGCGCGTTGCCTTCGGCGATAGTCAGCGTCAGGAGGTGTCATGCTGAAGTTTATTCAGAACAACCGTGAAATCACGGCACTGCTGGCGGTGGTGCTGCTGTTTGCATTACCCGGTTTTCTCGACCGCCAGTATTTAAGTGTGCAAACGCTGACCATGGTTTATAGCAGCGCGCAAATCCTGATCCTGCTGGCAATGGGCGCGACGCTGGTAATGCTTACGCGCAATATTGATGTTTCAGTGGGTTCGATTACCGGAATGTGCGCAGTGCTGTTGGGGATGTTACTGAACGCGGGGTATTCACTACCTGTTGCTTGTGTCGCGACTTTACTGCTTGGTTTGCTCGCGGGATTTTTCAACGGTGTCCTGGTCGCGTGGCTAAAGATCCCTGCCATTGTTGCCACCCTTGGCA
>NZ_CAOLGM010000110.1:2276-16507 GCF_948475835.1 uncultured Escherichia sp.
GGGTTGTACAGAGGCATCATGTTGCTGTGGACTGGCGGTAAATGGATTGAAGGGTTACCCGCCGAACTGAAACAGCTCTCCGCACCGCTGCTGTTTGGCGTTTCCGCGATTGGTTGGTTGACGATAATTCTGGTGGCATTTATGGCCTGGCTGCTGGCAAAGACGGCGTTTGGACGCAGTTTTTATGCCACGGGCGATAATTTACAGGGCGCTCGTCAACTGGGTGTTCGTACGGAAGCCATTCGCATTGTGGCATTTTCGTTGAACGGCTGCATGGCGGCACTGGCGGGAATTGTGTTTGCTTCGCAGATTGGTTTTATCCCCAACCAGACCGGTACCGGGCTGGAGATGAAAGCAATTGCAGCCTGCGTGCTGGGCGGCATTAGTTTGCTCGGCGGTTCCGGTGCGATCATCGGTGCGGTACTCGGCGCATGGTTCCTGACGCAGATCGATAGCGTACTGGTGCTGTTGCGCATTCCGGCATGGTGGAACGATTTTATCGCGGGCCTCGTGCTGCTGGCGGTGCTGGTGTTTGATGGACGCCTGCGTTGTGCACTGGAACGTAATCTACGGCGGCAAAAATATGCCCGCTTTATGACGCCACCGCCATCCGTTAAACCCGCTTCGTCAGGTAAAAAACGGGAGGCCGCATAATGCGTATTCGCTACGGTTGGGAACTGGCTCTTGCCGCACTGCTCGTTATTGAGATTGTCGCATTTGGTGCAATTAACCCGCGAATGTTAGATCTCAATATGTTGCTGTTCAGCACCAGTGACTTTATCTGCATTGGCATTGTCGCCCTACCGCTGACGATGGTGATTGTCAGTGGCGGGATCGATATTTCGTTTGGTTCGACCATCGGCCTCTGCGCCATTGCATTGGGCGTACTGTTTCAAAGTGGTGTGCCGATGCCGCTGGCGATACTCCTGACCTTACTGCTCGGCGCATTGTGCGGGCTGATCAACGCCGGATTAATTATCTATACCAAAGTTAACCCGCTGGTGATTACGCTTGGCACGCTGTATCTGTTTGCCGGAAGCGCTCTGCTGCTTTCCGGTATGGCCGGAGCGACGGGGTACGAAGGTATTGGTGGATTCCCGATGGCGTTTACAGATTTCGCTAACCTGGATGTGCTGGGACTCCCCGTTCCGCTGATTATCTTCCTGATATGTCTCCTCGTTTTCTGGCTCTGGCTGCATAAAACCCATGCCGGACGTAATGTGTTTTTGATTGGGCAAAGCCCGCGCGTGGCGCTTTATAGCGCGATTCCAGTTAACCGCACCTTATGTGCGCTCTATGCCATGACGGGGCTGGCGTCTGCGGTCGCCGCTGTGCTGCTGGTATCGTATTTTGGTTCAGCACGTTCCGATCTCGGTGCGTCGTTTCTGATGCCCGCCATCACCGCCGTGGTGCTTGGCGGTGCCAATATTTATGGTGGTTCCGGTTCCATTATCGGCACCGCCATTGCGGTTTTATTAGTGGGATATTTGCAACAAGGTTTGCAAATGGCAGGAGTGCCAAATCAGGTGTCCAGCGCCCTTTCCGGTGCGCTACTTATCGTCGTTGTCGTAGGTCGTTCCGTTAGCCTGCATCGCCAGCAAATTAAAGAGTGGCTGGCGCGTCGGGCCAATAACCCATTGCCATAAAGGATATCTTCATGACACTTCATCGCTTTAAGAAAATCGCCTTACTTAGCGCTCTTGGCATTGCCGCAATCTCTATGAATGTGCAGGCCGCAGAGCGTATTGCATTTATTCCCAAACTGGTTGGCGTGGGATTTTTTACCAGCGGTGGCAACGGCGCACAACAAGCGGGTAAAGAGCTGAGCGTTGATGTGACCTACGACGGGCCGACAGAACCCAGTGTTTCTGGTCAGGTACAGTTGATTAATAACTTCGTCAATCAAGGTTATAACGCCATTATCGTTTCTGCGGTTTCGCCTGATGGCTTGTGTCCGGCACTGAAACGCGCCATGCAACGTGGTGTGAGAGTGCTGACCTGGGACTCTGATACTAAACCGGAGTGCCGCTCTTACTACATTAATCAGGGAACGCCCGCCCAGTTGGGAGGTATATTGGTGGATATGGCGGCGCGTCAGGTGAATAAAGACAAAGCCAAAGTCGCGTTTTTCTACTCAAGCCCCACCGTTACGGACCAAAACCAGTGGGTGAAAGAAGCGAAAGCGAAAATCGCCAAAGAGCATCCTGGCTGGGAAATTGTCACTACGCAGTTTGGCTATAACGATGCCACTAAATCATTACAAACCGCAGAAGGAATATTAAAAGCGTATAGCGATCTCGACGCCATTATCGCCCCCGACGCCAACGCCCTGCCCGCTGCCGCACAAGCCGCAGAAAACCTGAAAAATGACAAAGTTGCGATTGTCGGATTCAGTACGCCAAACGTGATGCGTCCATATGTGGAACGCGGCACGGTGAAAGAATTTGGCCTGTGGGATGTGGTTCAGCAAGGCAAAATTTCAGTGTATGTCGCGGATGCATTATTGAAAAAAGGATCAATGAAAACGGGCGACAAGCTGGATATCCAGGGCGTAGGTCAGGTGGAAGTCTCGCCAAACAGCGTTCAGGGCTATGACTACGAAGCGGATGGTAATGGCATCGTACTGTTACCGGAGCGCGTGATATTCAACAAAGAGAATATCGGCAAATACGATTTCTGATGTGCATTACTTAACCGGAGTAAGTTATGGCAGATTTAGACGATATTAAAGATGGTAAAGATTTTCGTACCGATCAACCGCAACAAAATATCCCTTTTACCCTGAAAGGTTGCGGTGCGCTGGATTGGGGAATGCAGTCACGCTTATCGCGGATATTTAATCCGAAAACGGGTAATACCGTGATGCTGGCCTTTGATCATGGTTATTTTCAGGGGCCGACTACCGGACTTGAACGCATTGATATAAATATCGCCCCGCTGTTTGAACATGCCGATGTATTAATGTGTACGCGCGGCATTTTGCGCAGCGTAGTTCCCCCAGCGACCAATAAGCCGGTGGTACTGCGGGCGTCAGGTGCGAACTCTATTCTGGCGGAATTAAGTAATGAAGCCGTGGCGTTATCGATGGATGATGCCGTGCGCCTGAACAGTTGCGCGGTGGCGGCGCAGGTTTATATCGGCAGCGAATATGAACATCAGTCGATCAAAAATATTATTCAGCTGGTTGATGCCGGAATGAAAGTGGGAATGCCGACCATGGCCGTGACTGGCGTGGGCAAAGATATGGTGCGCGATCAGCGTTATTTCTCGCTCGCGACTCGAATCGCCGCTGAAATGGGGGCGCAAATTATCAAAACCTATTATGTCGAAAAAGGTTTTGAACGGATTGTTGCCGGATGTCCGGTACCCATTGTTATTGCTGGCGGTAAAAAATTACCGGAGCGCGAGGCGCTGGAAATGTGCTGGCAGGCTATCGATCAGGGCGCTTCTGGTGTGGATATGGGGCGTAATATTTTCCAGTCTGACCATCCGGTGGCGATGATGAAAGCCGTACAGGCGGTGGTTCACCATAACGAAACGGCTGATCGGGCATATGAACTCTATCTGAGTGAAAAACAGTAACTGCGGATTTAAGGAGAAGAATTATGCACGTCACACTGGTTGAAATTAACGTTCATGAAGACAAGATTGACGAGTTTATCGAAGTTTTTCGCCAGAACCACCTGGGCTCTGTACAGGAAGAAGGCAATTTGCGCTTCGATGTCTTACAGGACCCAGAAGTGAATTCGCGCTTTTATATTTACGAAGCCTATAAAGATGAAGACGCAGTGGCATTCCATAAAACCACGCCTCACTACAAAACCTGTGTCGCGAAACTGGAATCTTTAATGACCGGGCCGCGTAAAAAACGTCTGTTCAATGGGTTGATGCCGTGAGGCGAATTTATCATTTTTATCTACAATTGGGGTAACGCGCTGACGGGAGTAAAAATATGTCTGACTGGAACCCCTCTTTATATCTGCACTTTGCCGCTGAAAGATCGCGTCCGGCGGTGGAGCTGCTTGCCAGAGTGCCGCTGGAGAATATCAAATACGTTGCCGATCTTGGCTGTGGCCCAGGTAACAGCACCGCCCTGCTGCATCAACGTTGGCCTGCGGCCAGGATAACAGGCATCGACTCGTCTCCGGCGATGATTGCTGAAGCGCGCAGTGCTTTGCCAGACTGCCAGTTCGTGGAAGCAGACATCCGCAACTGGCAACCGGAACAGGCACTCGATCTGATTTTTGCTAATGCCTCACTGCAATGGCTGCCCGACCACTACGAATTGTTTCCTCATCTGGTTTCTTTACTTAATCCGCAGGGCGTGCTGGCAGTACAGATGCCAGATAACTGGCTGGAGCCGACCCATGTGCTCATGCGCGAAGTTGCCTGGGAACAAAACTACCCGGATCGCGGGCGTGAGCCGTTGGCTGGCGTTCATGCTTACTACGATATTTTGAGCGAAGCCGGATGTGAGGTCGATATCTGGCGAACCACCTACTATCACCAGATGCCGTCACACCAGGCGATTATCGATTGGGTGACTGCCACTGGATTACGTCCGTGGTTACAGGATCTGATCGAGAGCGAACAGCAGCTTTTTCTTAAGCGCTACCATCAGATGCTGGAAGAGCAGTATCCACTGCAAGAGAACGGACAGATACTGCTGGCATTTCCGCGTCTTTTTATTGTTGCCCGGCGTATGGAGTAAATATCACGTCAGCTGGTAATGACGATCGGGAAGAATTTTTGCTGGAATTTCGGCTTCATCGTTCATCTGTAACAGGTCAATTTCAATAGCGTTGCAGATGGCATCCAGCGGTAAATCATTGTTTTCAGTACCGAACGGATCTTCCAGTTCTTCCGCCAGACAATCCAGCGAAATAAAAGTGTAGGAAATCAGCACAGAGATAAAAGGCGTCATGTAATGCAGGTCCACGACCAGCGCGAACGGCAGCATGATACAAAACAGATAAACGGTACGATGCAAAATCAGGGTGTAGGCAAAGGGAATTGGCGTATAGGCAATGCGCTCGCATCCTGCCAGGACCGCTGAAATATCATTAAGCCGATCGTTGAGGCTAATAAACAGGATATCTGAAAGCTGCCCATTGCGGCGCTGAACCGCCAACCACTCCCCCATTATTAACAAGATACGGTTAGCTGGAGAGTTCGAAGCCAGTACAGGCTGAAGATCTTCAGTCTTGAGATAATGAGCCAGCACTTCCGCCTGTGGCTGTTTGCGTAATGTCATGCGTAAACAGTGGGCGAAGGCGATTTGCAACCGGGCAAACTCCCTTACACTTGCCGAATCCGGCAATGTCGTTTTTACCTCGCGCAGTAACGACCGTGAGGCAATCATCAACTGCCCCCAAAGTTTTCGCGCTTCAACGTAACGGGCGTACCCGGCATTATTACGAAAACCAAGAAAAATGGCGATGGCGACACCGAGAATGCTGAACGGTGCGAGGGTGAATTTGATGCCCAGATGCGTGTACCAGGGCAGCATGAAAATAACAGCGATAGAAAAGAGAAAATTGAGTAGTAAGCGCGATGATATCTTGGATAATACTGAGCCGTGCCAGACAAAAATACGGCGCAGCCAGTGTTGTTGTGGACGAACAATCATGGTTATCTTCAGGCGTGAAAAAGTCGCCCTATTAAACGTGATTACGATCACATTCTCAAGACGCTACTTACAAATTACCTACAAGCTTACAACATTAACAGGCGCTGCATGTGGCATCTGTTAATGATAAAGGCACATAGGATGTTGTAACTAATATAGTGAAATAAGAAACCCGGTCGAAACCGGGTTCAGAAGTAACGGTGTTATTAGCACAACGGACGTACAGCTTCGCGCATCCCTTTTTCAAGAATCGCATCCAGGTCATTAGCAACCTGCTCGACCAGACCAGGCACTTGCGTCAGGTCCTGCTCCCAGTGGTCTTTTTCTGCCAACACAATCGCTACCAGTTCCTGGGTACCGATAACACGGTCACGATGCTGGCTCCAGAGTTGCTGATAACGTTCCAGCCAGTGTGCATCGTCCTGTACCGGATATGTTTCTCCGTTACGCTCACCACGATAGAAGGCAATCAATGCCGCTAATGCGAAAGTAAGGCGCGCCGGAAGTGTGCCTTTTGCCTTCTGCCCTGCCAGCAGCTGCGGCAGGATGCGAGTGCGGAACTTGGTCATACCGTTGAGCGCGATAGACAGCAGCTGATGCTTAATGTACGGGTTACGGAAACGCCCGGTGACTGCACTGGCGAAAGATTCCAGTTCATCACGAGGCAAATCCAGTACCGGAATAATTTCTTCGTAGATAGCTTTTTCAACGAATGCGCAAATTTCAGCATCGTTCATCGCTTCACCTACGGTATCCAGCCCTGCCTGGAACGCCACCGGCACCAGCGCGGTGTGCGCACCGTTGAGGATTGCCACTTTGCGTTCTTTGTACGGTTTAATATCGTCAACAATCAGCACGTTGAGCGGATATTTGTCCAGACGCAGTTCAGTCGCTAAGGATTTCGGCCCCTGAATCACAAACAGGTAAAAGTGTTCAGCGGTGTCGAGGAAACCATCGTGATAACCCAGTTCTTCTTCCAGTTTAGCCACTTCATCGCGCGGATAACCGGTAACGATACGGTCCACCAGCGTAGAACAGAAGCTGTTAGCCTGATCCAACCATTGAATAAATGCTTCTGGCAGTGCCCACTCTTGAGCATAGCGCAGCACCAGTTCACGCAACGCGTCGCCATTGTAGTCGATCAACTCACACGGGATGATGATCCAACCTTTATCCAGCGCACCGTTGAAATGGCTAAAACGTTCGAACAGCAGACGGGTCAGTTTTGCGGGATAGCTTACCGCTGGCGCGTCATCGAATTTATCGCCCGCATGGTAGCTGATACCCGCTTCGGTGGTGTTAGAGAAAACAAAGCGCATTTCCGGATTGTGCGCCAGTTTCAGGAATTCATCGTATTCACTGTAGACGCTGATTTCACGATTAACAGAGCGAATCAGACGCGCGTCGCTGACCGCTTCCCCCTTCTCATTCAGGCCACGGATAATGGTGGTGTACAGACCATCCTGCGTGCTCAGTGACGGCGGGAATGAAGTTTCAATCGGACGAACAACGACCACGCCAGAATTCAGATCGGTGTGCTCATTCAGGAGATCGATTTGCCAGTCAACAAAGGCGCGCAGGAAGTTACCTTCACCAAACTGAATGATACGTTCTGGATACTGTGCACCGGGAAAATCGCGACGATTTAGTGTTTTCACAATGGGTTCCCTTCTGATTAGTCATACAACCTGTTTGAATTGGTACGACAGGTTAGCAAACTTTAATACGCCGAACCCCTGTTTTGATCAACTCCTGATGATTAATGAGCAGTTTTATGAGAAAAGTGTGGCGCGGATCATGGTTTAATCGAGGAAATACGCCTTTTCCTGGATCATAAAGTGGTAGAACACATTGCATTCAAATCGCGCGGAATGAATAAAGATGTCAGACAACTTCCTCACCGTAACGCATAGTGCTGGTACGGTTGCGCCCATCTTTCTTCGAGCGATACAGACACGTATCGGCTTCGACCATCAATTTATTAAAATCATCGGTCAGCGTTCGGTACGATGCGCGACCACTACCGACGCCAATACTTACCGTGAGATAAAGCGTTTTTTGTTGCCAGGTGAATGGTTGCAGTTCAACGCCTTTACGGATTTTTTCCGCCATTAGCAGACCATCGACAGGATTCACCGACGGCACTGCAACAGCAAATTCTTCGCCGCCCATGCGCGCCACCAGCCCCTTATCACCGACAATCTTCTGAATATGCCGGGCAAACACGCTTAACACTTTATCGCCACATTCATGTCCATAGTTATCGTTAATGCTTTTGAAATAGTCAATATCAAGCAGCATGACCGTCAGATGTTGTGTCTGTTTCAGCGATGGACTTTTCAGCGCCTCATAAAGACCGGACCGTGAGTAAACCTGAGTCAGAAAATCAAAGTCGGCTCGCAGCGCAACTTGCTTCATTAGCGAATTGATCGCTGCCACGCTAAAAGAAACCATAATTGGGCATATCGCCATCGTGGCAATACCGAGACGTGCGGAGAACATTTCCGGAATGGAGAACGGCGAACCGACCGAGATATCAATCACCGAATTTGCCACCAGTACGATTTCCACCGCACCGGTGACAAAGGTCAACAGACATGTTACCTGCGGCGTATAGCGCACTGCACACCAGATTAATGCAGGCAGCGGGAACGCCAGACTCCCCGCTCCGCCAATGACTACCGAGGCAATAACCGACACAATAAGCGCGATGGCGGGCATCATCTGTTCTGCTTTAAAGCGCGGCAGCACTCCAGGAATAGCCAACGTCAGCATACAAGGCACGATCAACACGCCCGTTGAGAATTGCTCACTGAACCAGTCCGCAAGCAAAGGCCAGAAATCCAGACTATCAATACTGACCGAACCAATCGCCCCGACAATAGCGCATAATAATGCGGCAATCAGACAGTAATTAAATAGCCGTAAGGCACTTACTGGCTCATACTTATTTTTCCCCAGACGCTTATCCCGCACGACCAGTAAGGCGACGGTAACAATAAACATCATATTGGAGAAATTGATAACCAGTGAAACCAGTCCCCATTCGGTGGTTATGGCATCATAAACCAGCATCGCCACATAACTGATCGCATAGTAATGCAGTCGATTAAGCCAGACATAGCGGGCAAACACCCCCGCCATTACGCCATTCAGCGGCCAGAAAAGAGAAAGTTCGTGAACCAGCCGTAACTCTGCACCAATAAAATAGAACAGCGTGGTTAGCGCAAAAATAGCGATGCTATTACGTAGCAGATGACCTTCCTGGAACAAACGGAAAGTTGAAATGGGGTGTACATGCATTAATTATCTGTCCATACAATTGCGGGTGGCAATTATCTCAACGTAATAAGTAAATTCACATAAAGGATAGCATGTTCGCTAACAGCGGCGGCAAATAAAGGTACCCTGGGAATGCTATTTATCGTTTTCCGCAATTCTCATGGCTGATTCATCTGTACAACCAGCCAGTGATAGATTACCGCCACGATATAACGTTGTTGTTCTTCGCTTAACGAAACACCCTGCGGAATGTTATGCCACTTAGCCAGACAACCGCGACAGCAGGTCGCGGTGGCGTGCTGAGCGATAAACACCGGATGCCCGCGCATGGGGGTTTGCTTACCGTCATTAGCCGGTAATGCCGGAGCAAGACGTTTAGCGACAAAATCCGCCGCATGTTGTTCGATGACTGGCGCGCCTTTCTCCAGGCAATACTGACGCTCTTTCATGCCCAGACGAAAGCGAGAGCGAAATTTTGAACGGGATAAACGCGCGAAGAGTGGATCGAGAGACTGCATTAATAAACCGAACGCCCTAACTGTTTCGTCAATTGTTCAAGGACGGCGATACCCGCAAGCGAGTTACCTGCATCATCCAGTTCCGGACTCCAGACTGCGATGGCCATTTCATGCGGAACAATCGCCACAATACCGCCACCAACGCCAGATTTCGCCGGTAGCCCCACCCGCCAGGCAAACTCCCCCGCGTTCTGGTACATACCACTGGTCGCCATCAGCGCGTTAATTTGCCGCGCCTGCATTGGCGTCACCACAGGTTCATCAATATGAATAGCTTTCCCCTGATTAGCCAGAAAGACAAACGTCCGGGCCAGCTCTACACAGCTCATTTTCAGAGCGCAGTAATGAAAGTAGTTTTGCAGAACGGTTGTCACATCATGATGGAAATTGCCAAACGACTTCATCAGCCAGGCGATAGCCGCATTTCGCGCGGAATGTTCAAATTCGGAACGCGCTACCACCGTATCGTATGAAATATCAGACACACCGCTTAAGCCGCGCACGACTTCCAGCATACGTTGCCGTGGTGCGCTTAATCGCCCTTGCAACATATCGCAAACCACCAGCGCACCAGCATTAATAAACGGATTACGCGGAATACCCTGCTCCATTTCCAGTTGCACTAAAGAATTGAACGGTGATCCAGACGGGTCTTTGCCGACGCGTTGCCAGATTTCCTCTTCGGAGTAATGACGCATGGCGACAACGAGACTCAGCACTTTGGAAATAGACTGAATGGAAAAACGTTCTTGCGCGTCTCCGGCCTGAAAAAGCTGTCCGTCAACGGTACAGATAGCAATGCCCAATCGGGAACCGTCTACTGTAGCCAGCGCCGGAATATAATCCGCGACTTTACCCTGACCAATGAGCGGCCGCACTTGCCGCAAGATGTTTCCTAAAATTGCATTATCCATGGCGACTGCCACTTTCTACTCCTGGACCGCAGGTCTGAAAAGACCTGCGAGTATATCAGAGCTGAATATGTCGCGTCAGATCCGGTCTTTCCACACCGTCTGGATATTACAGAATTCGTGTAAGCCGAAATGGGAAAGCTCACGACCAAAGCCACTCTTTTTCACGCCACCAAAGGCCACTCGCGCGTCGCTGGCACAATAACCATTGATAAACACCCCACCGCATTCCAGACGTGCCGCCATCTGTCTGGCCTGTGTTTCGTCGGTGGTAAAAATGGTCGCTGAAAGGCCGAACTCACTATCATTAGCCAGTTCCAGCGCATGTTCTGCATCTTTCGCAACGGTGATTGCCGCAACAGGGCCAAACATTTCTTCCCGAAACGCGGTCATTTCTGGGGTAACATTCGCCAGAACCGTTGGCGGATAGTAGTTACCTGCCCCAGCCATCTTTTCCCCGCCCAGTAACAAACGCGCACCCTGCGCCAGGGTTTTCTCCACCTGATGATGCAGCTCATCACGTAAATCAAAACGAGCCATTGGTCCGAGAGCGTTCTCTTCATCACGGGGATCGCCCATTTTCAAGGCTGCCGCAGCTGCCACAAAACGTTCGGTAAATGCAGAAGCAATTCCCTCTTCGATAATAAAGCGTTTTGCCGCTGCACAAACCTGTCCGGTATTCTGATAACGTCCGGCTACCGCCGCTTTAACCGCCCAGTTCCAGTACGCATTTTTTCAGTGCCGCTCCAGCCTGTGCGCCAATAGCCGCTCCCGCACGAACACTTCCGGTCACCGTGACAGCAGCAATGCGCGAATCTTTAATCATTTGACTGACACCGTCGTTGTCGGCATTCAGCCAGCCATATACGCCTTGCGGGATTCCCGCATCTTTAAACACCTGGGCAATGAGCTGAGCACAGCCCATCACATTCGGCGCATGTTTAAGTAAGTAGCCGTTACCTGCAAGAATGATGGGAACCGCGCCACGCATCACCTGCCATAACGGAAAGTTCCACGGCATAATCGCCAGAATCGTCCCCAACGGTCGATACTCAATAACTGCCTGCTGATTTTCCACCAGCGTAGGTTCCGCCTTCAGCATTGCCGGACCATGTTCTGCATACCAGTCACACAAATTCGCCGATTTCGCCACTTCAGCGCGCGCCTGATTGATTGGTTTGCCCATTTCACGGGTGATCATTTGCGCCATTTCTTCGCTACGGGCGCGCAGAGCCTTACCGATACCACGCAGTTTTTCAGCACGATAATCTATATTTGTCTCGCGCCAGTCGCGAAAGCCTGCTGCCGCCAGCTGAAGTGCGTTTTCGATATCGTTAGCGCCAGCCCAAGGCAGCACAGAAAGTTGTTCACCCGTGGCAGGATTTATTGAAATTGCATGAGTTGCCGGAGTAATGGTCATCGGGGTATCTCCTTTATGAGTCATGGTATGAAGATACGCAGATTTACTCTTGCTTTAAAATGAATAATATTAAGCCACTTATTCACGAATCGAGAATGTTATGGATCTGACCCAACTGGAGATGTTCAACGCGGTTGCCGAAGCTGGCAGCATTACCCAGGCTGCAGCAAAAGTGCATCGCGTACCGTCGAATCTCACTACCCGTCTACGCCAGCTGGAAACAGAACTGGGGGTAGATCTGTTTATTCGCGAGAATCAGCGTTTACGTCTCTCTCCTGCCGGGCATAACTTTTTACGCTATAGCCAACAAATTCTCGCGTTAGTGGATGAAGCGCGGAGCGTTGTCGCTGGCGATGAGCCGCAAGGTTTATTTTCTCTTGGTTCGCTGGAAAGCACCGCAGCAGTGCGCATTCCGGCCACGCTGGCGGAATTCAACCATCGTTATCCCAAAATTCAGTTTTCACTTTCCACCGGCCCTTCCGGCACTATGCTGGAAGGAGTGCTGGAGGGAAAACTGAATGCGGCATTTATTGATGGGCCCATTAACCATACTGCCATTGACGGGATACCGGTATACCGCGAGGAGCTGATGATCGTCACGCCACAAGGTCATGCGCCAGTAATCCGCGCCAGTCAGGTTAACGGCAGTAACATTTATGCCTTCCGCGCCAATTGTTCGTATCGTCGCCACTTCGAGAGCTGGTTTCATGCTGACGGTGCCGCTCCGGGAACTATTCACGAGATGGAGTCGTATCACGGGATGTTGGCCTGTGTGGTCGCAGGAGCAGGCATTGCGCTTATTCCACGCTCTATGCTGGAAAGTATGCCGGGGCATCACCAGGTTGAAGCGTGGCCGTTAGCTGAGCAATGGCGTTGGTTAACAACCTGGCTGGTCTGGCGTCGCGGTGCGAAAACGCGTCCGCTTGAGGCATTTATTCAACTACTGGATGTGCCTGACTCGGCAAAACAGGGTTACCAATGAGCTATTTTTGATAGTTCTTGCAGCTCAAATGCCCTATATAGTGATGTTCCGATGACTTATGACTATATGGGGCAAATATGGTTACGCCAGTAAGCATCAGTAATTACATATCTCTTCCTGATGATTTTCCCGTACGTAATATTGCACCTCAGGTAAAAGAAGTTTTAAAGGACTTTATTGATGCGCTAAGTACAATAATATGTGATGAAGAGTGGCGCACGTCTTTAAACATCAACTCAGCCACAAAAAAGATATTTAATAACCTTGATAACTTATCATATATTCAGAGGACTTCTTTTCGGGGTAACGACACGCTATACAATGAAAAGGTTCAGTTTAAACTCACTTATCCAGTCAAGAATGGAAGACACAAAGAAAATATTGAATTTCAGGTAGTAATAAATTTAAGCCCTATTTATTTAGATAATTTTCGCCATGATGGAGAAATTAATATTTTTGCGCTCCCAACCCAAAGCCTGTCACTATGGGGCGCGTATTTCAGACCGGCGTCGAGCGTGTGCTATTTCTGTTTCTGAATGATTTTATTGAACAATTTCCAATGATCAACCTTGGCGTTCCCATTAAAAGAGCGCATACACCACATATTGAACCCCTGCCTCCGGATCGCCATACCGCTGCAGATTACTTACGCCAGTTTGATTTGCTTGTCCTGAATTTTATCTCTCGCGGTAATTTTGTCATACTCCCCCGATTATGGAGTAACTCTGAGGTTCACAGATGGTTCGTCAATAAAGATCCTAACTTGATCACCGCCATTCTCGACATAACAGACGGCGAATTAAAAGAGGATTTATTGCAAAGCCTGATGGATTCATTAGGTTCTAACAAACATGTACTACCCGAAGTCTGCATCTGCTTTTTATCCCTTTTAGCAGAACAAGAATCTCCTCATTTTCAGGACTTTTTTTTATTTTTCGCCAATATGTTATTGCACTATCACCAATTTATGAATCCCAATGAAAGTGATCTGAATGACGTGTTGATGCCAGCATCATTAAGTGATGATAAAATTATCAAACATATGGCGCGCAGGACCCTCAAACTGTTTGTAAAAAATGAAACGCCGCCAAAAGTTACTCACGAAGACCTGGTGAAAAACAGGCCTCGCTCCCCTGTCAGACCACCTATACCCGCAACCTCCAAAACGCCAGACCTCCCTGAACGTCATTAAACCGTGATGTTACCGACTCTCTGACGCGTGAAAGAATCAGCGTCAGAGAAACGGAAAACGCGATCCAGATCACAAATGCATTGTATTCACATCATTAACCGTTTTAAGATCATTTCATCACTTTTTCGCAACTCACCCGATAATCTGTTATGACAACAAACACTGTTTCCCGCAAAGTGGCGTGGCTACGGGTCGTTACGCTGGCAGTCGCCGCCTTCATCTTCAACACCACCGAATTTGTCCCTGTTGGCCTGCTCTCTGACATTGCGCAAAGTTTTCACATGCAAACCGCTCAGG
>NZ_CAOLGM010000111.1:0-16470 GCF_948475835.1 uncultured Escherichia sp.
TTTTATGCCTATATAATCCACCGCATTATTGTCATTTTATTTTTGATATCCAATTTTTTCGTGGTGTATATGTCTAATAAAATCTTTACGCATTCCCTACCTATGCGCTATGCCGATTTTCCAACGCTGGTTGATGCTTTGGACTACGCCGCTCTGAGTAGCGCCGGAATGAATTTTTATGACAGACGTTGCCAACTTGAAGATCAACTGGAATATCAGACGTTAAAAACGCGTGCCGAAGCTGGTGCGAAGCGGTTGTTATCGCTGAACCTGAAAAAAGGCGAACGCGTGGCGCTGATTGCCGAAACGAGTAGCGGGTTTGTAGAGGCTTTTTTTGCCTGTCAGTATGCTGGCTTAGTCGCCGTCCCGTTGGCGATTCCAATGGGCGTCGGTCAGCGGGATTCCTGGAGCGCCAAACTCCAGGGTTTACTGGCAAGTTGCCAGCCCGCAGCCATTATCACTGGTGATGAGTGGTTGCCACTGGTCAATGCCGCGACGCATAACAACCCCGAATTACATGTTTTAAGCCACGCCTGGTTTAAGGCATTACCGGAAGCCGATGTTGCGCTCCAGCGTCCAGTTCCGAACGATATCGCCTACCTCCAGTACACCTCCGGCAGCACCCGTTTTCCCCGTGGCGTCATTATCACCCATCGCGAAGTGATGGCTAATCTACGTGCTATAAGCCACGATGGCATTAAATTACGCCCTGGCGACCGCTGCGTCTCCTGGCTGCCTTTCTACCATGATATGGGACTGGTCGGCTTTCTCCTGACCCCCGTCGCCACGCAACTTTCAGTAGATTATTTGCGCACTCAGGATTTTGCCATGCGTCCTTTGCAATGGCTTAAATTGATCAGTAAAAATCGCGGCACCGTTTCCGTTGCGCCGCCGTTTGGCTATGAATTGTGCCAACGCCGCGTGAATGAAAAAGATCTCGCTGAACTGGATCTTTCCTGCTGGCGCGTCGCTGGTATTGGTGCTGAGCCGATCTCCGCAGAACAACTCCATCAATTCGCTGAATGTTTCCGTCAGGTTAACTTTGACGATAAAACGTTCATGCCGTGCTACGGACTGGCAGAAAATGCGCTGGCTGTCAGCTTCTCTGATGAAGGCTCTGGGGTTGTGGTTAACGAAGTGGATCGCGACATCCTCGAATATCAGGGTAAAGCCGTCGCGCCGGGTGCAGAGACACGCGCCGTATCGACTTTCGTCAACTGCGGCAAAGCGTTGCCGGAACATGGTATTGAAATCCGCAATGAAGCAGGTATGCCGGTCGCGGAACGTGTGGTAGGCCATATTTGCATCTCCGGCCCCAGTCTGATGAGCGGTTACTTTGGCGACCAGGCTTCGCAAGACGAGATTGCCGCGACGGGCTGGTTAGACACCGGCGACCTCGGTTATCTGCTGGACGGTTATCTGTATGTCACCGGACGCATTAAAGATCTGATTATTATTCGTGGCCGTAATATCTGGCCGCAGGATATTGAATATATAGCGGAACAGGAACCGGAAATTCATTCTGGCGATGCGATTGCTTTTGTTACCGCCCAGGAAAAAATCATTTTGCAGATCCAGTGTCGGATCAGCGATGAAGAACGTCGCGGACAGCTTATCCACGCGCTGGCAGCACGGATCCAAAGCGAATTTGGCGTAACAGCGGCTATCGATCTGTTGCCGCCCCACAGTATTCCCCGAACATCCTCCGGCAAGCCTGCCCGTGCGGAAGCGAAAAAACGTTATCAGAAGGCTTATGCTGCAAGCCTTCATGTGCAGGAATCCCTGGCATGAATCAAACTGTCGCGGTGACGGGCGCTACCGGGTTTATCGGTAAATATATTATCGATAACCTGCTCGCCCGCGGCTTTCACGTTCGCGCATTGACGCGTACTGCCCGCGCTCACGTCAATGATAATCTCACCTGGGTGCGCGGTTCGCTGGAAGATACTCATTCACTTAGCGAGCTGGTTGCCGGAGCCAGCGCAGTGGTCCATTGCGCCGGGCAAGTGCGCGGGCACAAAGAAGAGATTTTCACCCGCTGTAACGTTGACGGCAGCCTGCGCCTGATGCAAGCAGCAAAAGAGAGCTGCTTTTGCCAACGTTTTCTGTTTATCTCTTCGCTGGCGGCGCGCCATCCCGAGCTCTCCTGGTACGCAAATTCCAAACACATCGCCGAACAACGGCTGACTGCAATGGCTGACGAAATTACGCTGGGCGTTTTTCGCCCGACAGCCGTGTATGGTCCCGGCGATAAAGAGTTAAAACCGCTGTTTGACTGGATGCTGCGCGGCCTGCTGCCACGACTTGGTGCACCAGATACACAGCTCTCTTTCCTGCACGTCACCGATTTTGCGCAAGCAGTGGGTCAGTGGTTAAGCGCCGAAACTGTACAGACGCAAACCTATGAATTATGCGATGGCGTCGCTGGCGGCTATGACTGGCAACGCATACAGCAACTTGCCGCCAACGTCCGTTGCGGTTCCGTGCGAATGGTTGGTATTCCTCTGCCGGTACTCACCTGCCTTGCGGATATCAGTACCGCGTTGAGTCGCCTGGCAGGTAAAGAACCTATGCTGACCCGCTCGAAAATTCGTGAATTAACCCACGCCGACTGGTCGGCAAGTAATAACCGTATTTCTGAAGATATTAATTGGTTTCCCGGGATTAGCCTGGAACACGCATTACGCAACGGGCTATTTTGATTGTCTTGTTTAAAGGTGTGTTAACGTTTCTATGGTAAATCGTGAAATAGTAATGGATTACATCCTTTCCTGTTTACAGGATTTGGTCGAAAACGGTGTGGAAATTAAGCCCGACAGCGATCTCGTCAACGATCTTGGCCTGGAGTCGATCAAAGTGATGGATCTCTTAATGATGCTGGAAGACAGATTCGATATTTCCATTCCTATTAATATTCTGCTGGATGTCAAAACCCCTGCGCAATTAATGGAAACTCTACTTCCATGGCTGGAGAATAAATAATGGGGCTATACGATAAATATGCGCGCCTTGCTGGCGAGCGACTGCAATTTAGTGACAACGGGTTAACACCGTTTGGCACCTGTATTGATGAAGTGTATTCCGCCACCGAAGGCCGGATCGGCAATAAAAAAGTGATTCTGGCCGGGACCAATAATTATCTCGGTTTAACCTTTAATCATGATGCCATCAGCGAAGGTCAGGCCGCGTTAGCGGCCCAAGGTACCGGCACCACCGGTTCTCGTATGGCAAACGGCAGTTATGCGCCGCACCTGGCGTTAGAGAAAGAGATTGCCGAGTTTTTCAATCGCCCTACCGCTATCGTTTTTTCAACCGGTTATACCGCTAATTTAGGCGTCATCAGCGCACTTGCCGACCATAACGCCGTGGTGTTACTGGATGCCGACAGCCACGCCAGTATTTATGACGCCTGTTCTCTCGGTGGCGCGGAAATTATTCGTTTCCGCCATAACGATGCTAAAGATCTGGAACGGCGCATGGTTCGCCTCGGTGAACGGGCGAAAGAGGCGATTATCATCGTTGAGGGCATCTACAGCATGCTCGGTGACGTTGCGCCGCTGGCGGAAATTGTTGATATCAAACGTCGTCTCGGTGGTTATTTGATTGTCGATGAAGCGCATTCGTTTGGCGTGTTAGGCGCAACGGGGCGCGGACTGGCTGAAGCTGTCGGCGTTGAAGATGATGTGGATATTATCGTTGGTACTTTCAGTAAAAGTCTGGCCTCGATTGGCGGTTTTGCTGTCGGTTCGGAAGCGATGGAAGTGCTGCGCTACGGCAGCCGCCCGTATATTTTTACCGCCTCTCCTTCTCCGTCCTGCATTGCGACCGTGCGCTCATCGTTAAGAACCATTGCCACACAACCAGAGCTGCGGCAAAAGCTGATGGATAACGCCAACCATCTGTATGACGGTCTGCAAAAACTGGGTTATGAGTTAAGTTCACATATTAGCCCGGTAGTGCCAGTAATAATCGGTTCGAAAGAGGAAGGTTTACGCATCTGGCGCGAGCTTATCTCGCTGGGCGTGTATGTGAATCTTATCCTGCCGCCTGCCGCGCCTGCAGGCATCACGCTGCTGCGCTGTAGCGTAAATGCTGCCCACAGTCGTGAGCAAATCGATGCCATCATTCAGGCATTTGCTACTCTGAAGCAGTAATGTGAGCCCGCCGTGGTGTTTGCGCCACGGCGGGTTTAATGTTGTCTGTCATACCAATACACCAGGCTCAACGCCACCAACACAAACGCTACCGGTAAACCGAGCGCGGTAACAGGTGCGCTTAACGCAAATAGCAATCCCAAATTGACCATGATTTGATAGCTGATCCAGGTGAGTAAGCCAACGATGACGCCTACAGCGAGACGGCTACCCATCCCTGGCGAGCGCGGGGCGCTAAAGGTAAACGGCACAGCCAGCAAAATCATCGCCAGGGTCAGGATCGGTTGCCCCAGTTTTTCCCACAGTGCAAGGCGGTATTCGCTGCTGGGTTGCCCGGTTTCCTGCAAATAATGGATGTAATGATTAAGCTGACGGACAGAAAAAGTATTCCCCGGCATCGATAACTCATCAAGATCCATACTGGTGAAGGCCGATTGCCAGGCAAGATTATCTGATGTTTCCAGCGTTTCTTTACCGTTAAGCCATTTTTTATGATTCACACCATGCAGGATCCACGTTTTGTCGTCTTTAATGGTGGCACTGCGTGCATAAATGTAGGATTCGAGCGAAAGATCGTCACGATAATGAAAAATCTCCACGCCCACAGGCTGGCCCTGTTCATTCAGCGATTTCACCGTCACAAATTCATTGCCGCGCCTGGCCCACAGCATATTGCCGGTAATGTCATCGTCCTCCCCCAACGCGGTGGCGGTCGATTTGATTTGCAGCGCCTGTTGCTGCAATGGCGACGCCACCCACTCATCTATCGCGCCTAACGAAACAGTCCACAATATCCCGGCAACCAGCGCCACCAGTGCAATACGGAAGATAGAAAACCCCGTGCTGCGAATGGCGGTAAGCTCACTGTTTTTCGATAACTGCCCCAGGCCAACAATCCCTCCCAATAAGGCGATAAACGGCGAAAGTTCGACCAGTGTGCGCGGTAAGGTCATTAGCACCACCAGCACCGCCTGAGTCCAGCGATAACCGCCCGGGCTGACATCATCCAGTTCGTTAATCAGGTTGAAGGTGGTAAAAAGCGGCAGCAATAGCCCTGCGGCGGCGGCAAAACCGAGAAAGAGATGACGGATTAAATAGCGACTGAAAACATTCATCGGGAAAATTTCTGCAGCAAAGAGAAGTCGCGTGCGACCAGCATCAGCAGGCCCATTAGCATGAGTCCGGGCACTAACCACAAACCAGGAATGAGAGGAATCGCGCCGTTAGCCACCAGCGTACGGCAGACGTCGCCGCCATAAAAAATGGCAATAAACAGCAACGTCAGTGGCAATAACGTTGAAAATCGCCCTTGCCGCGGTTTTACCCGACTTAATGAAATGGCCAGCAGCGCCATCAACAATGCGGTCAGGCCACGGCTTTGTCGCCATTGCAGTTCGGCATGATCGGCAGGAAAGGCGGAGCGCGCCAGCTCCGTGACCGATTTTGCTTTGCGTTTGACGTTAGGGCTTTGATCCAGCGGATTCAGATGTAATTGCAGATTACGGTAGATCTGTTCGTTGTCGTCACGCCCCTGATGATCGAGAAGATAGGCAGTGCCGTTGTGCAACATAACGGTCGGTTTCTCGGGTGATGGGTCAACCACATCAACCGAACGGGCGCGGAAAATGCGGGTTCGATTGGCAGTAGAAGTATAAATCAGCGCGTCAGTCAGGCGATTATTATCCTGATCAACCGTCTGCGAAAGGATCATTCGTCCGTTATCGTTAGTGTTAAATTTCTTTGCCCGCAACTGGCGAACATCCAGCTCCGACTGCGACTGCTGCTCCAGTTGATAAATCTGCGTATAAGCCCACGGACGACCATACATCGACAGAAGGGTGACAAAAATACTTAGCGGTATCGCCAGATAAAGAACGGCTTTGTACAAGCGTCCCGGACTGCCCCCCGCCGCAGAGATAGCGGTAATTTCCGAGTCGGTATACATCTGCCCTAGCGTCACGCCAACTGACACATACAGACCAACAGGTAACAACATCTCCAGTGCAATCAGCACTTTGTAGAAAACGATATCCAGCACAACATCAAGAGCTAATGTCCCATTTGCCGCTTCGGTCAGATAACGCTGTGCGGAGTAGCTGGCGAAAATAAAGATCAGAAAACCGACGATAATCAGCACCAGACGGCGCGTACCACGCATGATGTAGTGTTCAACCAGCTTCATCTCACTAACGCCCTCAATCCTTTGAATTTTTTATTCATTGATCAGTTTCTGCGCCAGCGCAATGACATGATCTACCTCTTCCGGCGTCAGGCTGCCGTCCTTTGCCCACTGAATTTGCCCGGCTTTATTCAGCACCAGAATGGTTGAACTCTGCTCCGGCAAGCGCCAGGCAACGCGTCCCTGTCCATTGCCGTCAATAATGAATTGCGCCCACGGATAGCGGCGTTTATTTTTTTCGATTTTGCCAACAACAAAATAGCCAGTACCAAAGATGGCATCATCGGTGTTCACAATGGTGGTGGGCTGAAAACGATCCTGCGGAAAGTTTGCCGCTTCAACCGCTTTAATTAACAGTGAGTTCTTTTTCTTCGCCGACTTACGCCCGGCGATATACTGAATAATGCGGACTTTTCCCGCTAATTGTGTGCTGTTCCACTTTTGGTAGTGAATTTCGTCGTCGCTATTCAGAAGCAGCTCGCCGCCTTCCTGGATATAAACAGGGGTAACCGTTTTGCCAGTGACGAAATTGTGTGCCTGCACACCCGGGGCTAAAAGCATGATAATCAGCGCAATAATCAAACGAGATGACATCATTGCTCCGGTTATAGCGGAAAACGCGAAATCAGCAGCTCTAAGCGCTGGCGAATATCGCTATCCAGCGCCACCGGTGCATCATACGACTGGCGGTTTTCCATATCATCCGCCACCATGTCGTCGTGTTTATCTCCCATCAGGCCATTAATGGCGGCGAGGAAACGGGAAATCTGTAACGCCTCTTTATTTTCAGGATCAAGCGATCTTAAGGTGTCGTAATAAGAAACCTGTTGGCTGATGATTTTTCGCACATCATGAAATTCCCTGCCGGTTAGTCGCGGTTTGGCAATAATCTCTTTCAGGGTATGCATTTGCTTTTGCCGATAGGCAATAAAACCGCTTACGCTTTCTAACTGGCTATGGCGTAATGAATAGTTCACCAACGACCAGACCGGAGAGCTTAAATAAATCCGTAACAGGTTGCCGTAATACGACACAATATTTTTCTTACCGTTACGAAAGCCGTCCTGAAAACGCCCCAGAAAAACGGTCGTTTTGCCGAATAAAAATCCGGCCTGATGCTTCTTTAAATACAGCCGTTGCGCAAAACGCAGGTGCTTGTAGCGCGCTCGCATGTATTTAAATTGTTTGCGCTCATCAGCAGTCAGCTCATCGCCTTTGGCTTGTTTGCGAACTAAACGCAGTAATTCCTGACGATCAACGCCATTGAGCCAGAATTGCAGGCATAACGCGTAATTATCATGAATGATTTCGGTGGTACAACTTAGTGCAATAGTCGGCGGCAAACTAACCTGTGCATCAACGACATCATCTTCTTCAATCGCAACAAATAGACGCTCGCTCGCCTCAAGCGGGAAATATTTTCTCATCATCAGGATTTCTCTCCGGCTGCGTTATAAAGCAAGGAATGGCGCTGAAAAAATGCCTTTAAGGTTGGAATTAACGAGAGCGCCACGTCCAGACATTGCCCACCGAAGTAAGCAAACGCTGCTCCCAGCACACCAAACAGATGACAGAACATGAACAGCAATACGATGTAGCCGATTGAGGCGATGGTTTGCGCCACGAGAAAAGCGCGCTGTTTTCCCGCCATCAATAGCAATGACTCCTGAGGGAAGCCCAGCATCGAAATCACAATTGCGCCCAGCATCACCTGAATCAGGTCATACGCTTCGAGATACTTAACGCCAAACACCAGCGAAATGAGCGGCTTGCCGACGATAAACACCGCGAGCGCCACCAGAATACCGATTCCGCCCGCCAGTAAACCGGACTTCACACCTAACAACCACGGTCTGGTGGTGCGCGGATCTAAACGCATCACCTCTGGGTAAAAACTTTTACCCAGCAAACCCGCTGGCGTTCCGGCGGCGTCGAAGAATGTCATGGCGATTTTAAATAACCCGGCGGCAGCGGGTCCTAACACGATCCCCACCAGCACTGTGCTGCACGAGTTACGCGCCGACCAGATGGAGTGGGCAATGTTGGTTGACCAGACAAAACTCCACGCGCCTTTGATGTGTCGGGCAGACTCAAACAGATTCAATTTGAAGGCATTATGGATATTTCGGCGGCGTAATTCGCGCGCGGCAAACCACCAGTACATGGTGCCGCCAACCAGATTCGACACGTACCAGGCAATAACAAAACCCGCAAAACCAAAGTCAAAATACCAGGCTACGACGCTCCCCGCTGCGCGCAGAAAAGGTTTCGTCGCCTGCTGTACAGCAATTAAATCGAAGCGATCTACCGCACGCAGAATGCCGGTCGGCGTGGAGGAAGCCATTGAAGGAATGAGCGTGCAATAGAGCGCTGCCAGCCAAAAACTTTGGTCATCCAGACCTAATGAATGGGAAAGGAATGGCAGTAAGGCAATGCCACCGACAATCGCCACCGCGCCGCTGACGATATCCAGCGAGAAGGAAAATGAGACGACATTGCGGAATTGCTGCGGATTATTGTTGGTTAATGCTGGTGTTCCGTACTGAACCACCAGTTGCCATGTCTGAAACTTAATAAAATCGCTGATCGACTTGGCGTACGATTGCACAATCACCAGTACGCCAAACATGGCGGGCGTCATCCCTTTACCGGCACACGAGAGCGCCAACAGCCCCAGCAAGGCGCTCACGACATTACTGGAGCCTAACCAGGCGCTATTGCGAATAATGGTGCGAAACGCGCCATCTGCAAACCAATGTTTGATGTTAAAACCCGCCAATTCAGCCTGACCTTATCGTTGATAGTAAAAAGTATCCCGCCAGCCTTAAGTTAAACTTCGGCGGTCAGAAACGATGGCAACCAGAGAAACCGCCTTCTGTGCCTGTTCCAGCACTTCGCTGTAGGGCGCTCTGGAATCAATCTCAAGAATTTTTGTGCCGTTATAGCCAATCTTCGACATGACACCGATTTTGTCCTGCAGCTCGGCATAGTCATGGTCAGGCTTGCGGGAGATGGCAGTCTCAATATCAATGCCCAGGCGAATAATTAATTCCGGGCGATATTGCGCCATTTGTTGGTATAAACGCCGTTCGCGCTGCGCCAGAAACATGCTGATTTTCCCGGTCGCACGTTCGACGCCAATCCCCGGTCCGTCATAATAAAAGCCCGAAATTTCAGCCTGCGGGAAGCGATCGCTGACCACCAGAACGCCACTTTGCGCCAGTCGCTGAACCTTGCGTAGATTCGCCATTCTTCGCAGCGAGAAGCAGTACATAATCACCGCCGCCCATAGCGCCGGAGATTTGGTTTTCATGCTTTGGGTTTTCGAGGATTTGGCCGCCAGTCGCCGTTCCAGCCAGACGCCAACCAACGGCAATCGTTTGATTTTGTCGCCGTCTTCGCCGGAGAGCAGCCCCAGATAGCGCCGCTCGGTTTGCCAGTGTTGTTGCAGCGATTTCACCAGGTCGGTGGTCAGTGTGGATTTACCGGTGCCATCACACCCGACCACCGCAATTAGCCCCGGAATGTAGCTGGGCTGCGGCGCGGTTGTACTAATAACAGTTTGTGTTTGTAGTGCATCCATTCGTTAAATCATCCCCTATCCATTTTGGTGATCAGGAAAGCGCGGCGTGAATTGCGCGTAGTGACGCTTGCAGAATTTCATCGGCTGGTTGCCGACCATCCAGTTCAAGGATCCTGGCGCCGTTGAAAGTCAGTTGCGGCGTAACGGCGATTTTTTCCTGTAACGCTGCCAGTTGGTGGTCAGGTTTACGCGCAAACGCCGTTTGTTCATCAATGCCAAGACGAATCAACAATACGGGCAAATAAGATGCCATCCATTGGTACAGCTTCAGCTCGCGCTGCCTTAACATTTTTATCCAACCGTTACCGCCCGTGGTTTTTGCCAATTGCGGGCCATCAAAGCGAAAACCCGGCACTTCAACCTGCGGGTAGCGGTCGGTGATGAGCAGATAGCCTTGCTGGCTTTTACACAACATTTTGCGAAACTTGTACGCCCGCCAGCAGGAAAGCAGATAGATAACCAGAGCAGTAATATTGCCAGGCGGTGTTGAGGGCTTTTCGTGCACATGTGCCGCTTTACTTCGCAAATAACGCCCAAAAGGTGCGCCAATAACAGGGAGCTGTGAAATCCATTCGCCAATTCGCCCGGACGATTGCCCGAGATAAATGTGTTCTGCTGGCATTCTTGCTGCCAGTTCATTTACCAGGCTTGCCGTGAGGGTCGATTTACCTGAACCATCACATCCTACAATGGCAATAACACGCACTGGCGTGGAATTAATTATTGACATATTACGTTGATTCACGAAAAACCCGGCAGTAAATAATGTATTGAATATTACGTGGTCCGTGCTCAGAATATCCGTTCAACCTTATTGTGACAATGGTTAATTGTGACATTGACCTGAATTACGCTTTCATAAAAACATATTAACCAAATAAATATTTTGGATGGATATTTAAATTTAAGGATATATTCATGCAGTCAATAACACCTCCATTAATTGCCGTTATTGGTAGCGATGGTTCAGGCAAGTCAACGGTGTGTGAACATCTCATTACCGTTGTCGAAAAATATGGTGCTGCCGAAAGAGTTCATTTAGGAAAACAGGCCGGAAATGTCGGTCGTGCAGTGACAAAATTACCGTTGATGGGAAAATCCTTACATAAAACAATTGAACGAAATCAGGTGAAAACAGCAAAAAAATTGCCTGGACCAGTTCCGGCGCTGGTAATTACAGCGTTTGTCGCCCGTCGCTTACTGCGCTTTCGTCATATGCTTGCCTGTCGTCGTCGCGGGTTAATTGTTCTAACCGACCGTTATCCTCAGGACCAAATTCCTGGCGCTTACGATGGTACGGTGTTCCCACCTAACGTTGAAGGTGGTCGTTTTGTCTCATGGCTGGCAAGCCAGGAACGTAAAGCGTTTCACTGGATGGCGAGCCATAAGCCTGATCTGGTCATCAAACTCAATGTTGACCTTGAAGTTGCCTGTGCACGTAAACCCGACCATAAACGGGAATCGCTGGCGAGGAAGATTGCCATAACGCCACAGTTAACCTTTGGTGGTGCACAACTGGTTGATATCGATGCCAATCGGCCACTGGAACAGGTGTTGGTTGATGCAGAAAAAGCGATTACGGATTTTATGACCGCGCGTGGTTATCACTAGTCAAAAATGGAAATGCCCGATCGCCAGGACCGGGCATTTTCAGGAAGGTTAAATCAACTGCAATGCTATCCAGTACAGCCCACCAGAAAGAAAAATTGCCGCCGGTAAAGTAAACACCCACGCCATCAGGATGCTGGTTACCGTTTTACGCTGTAACCCACCGCCGTCCACCACCATCGTCCCTGCTACCGCAGACGAGAGGACGTGTGTTGTGGAGACAGGCATCCCAATATAACTGGCAAGGCCGATAGACACTGCCGCCGTCATTTGTGCCGCCATGCCTTGCGCATACGTCATGCCGCGCTTACCAATCTTCTCACCGATGGTCATCGCTACACGACGCCAGCCAATCATGGTGCCAATGCCGAGCGCCAGTGCTACCGCCATGATGATCCACACCGGAGCGTACTCAATGGTGCTTAACATATCGCTGCGCAGTTTTTTCAGCAGGTTCTGGTCTTCTTTACTGACGCCTGGCAGTTTCGCCAGCTTCGCGGAGGTATCAGAGATGCACAGCATAATGCGGCGCAGCTGGCTGCGCTGACTCACGCTTAACGGCTCGTAACTTTCCATATTGCCTGGCAGCATCGTTTTAACGCGCGCAATCGCATCAAAGGTATTTGCCGGATGACAGTGAAACTCTGTTACTTGCGTGCCATCAGTCGATGCTGCAGGCAATGGAGGTTCCATCGCAATCAACTTCTGCGGCAGTTCAGGATGCTGTTGCAGGTAGTGTTCGAAGTTGGTGACGGCATCGCGGGTACGGGTAATTTCATAGCCGGACGCGTTCATATTGACGACGAAGCCAGCAGGGGCAATCCCCACCAGTACCAGCATCACCAGGCCGATCCCTTTTTGTCCGTCGTTCGCGCCGTGCGAAAACGCCACGCCCGCAGCGGAAACAATCAGCGCAATACGCGTCCAGAATGGCGGTTTACGTTTGCCTTTTTTCTTTTTGCGATCTTCCGGAATGCGGTGAATACGGTCACGCTTTTTCGTCCCGCTCCAGTAGCGTCGCAGCAGGAATATCAGGCCTCCCGCAATGACCAGGCCGACGATAGGGGAAACAATCAGCGAGGAGAAAATTTTGGTCACTTCACGCAGGTTTAACGCATCCATCACCGATGAGCCGGTTAACAGCGCGTTGGTTAAACCGATGCCGATAATCGCACCAATCAAGGTGTGCGAACTGGAGGCCGGTAAACCGAAGAACCACGTTCCCAGGTTCCAGATAATCGCCGCCAGCAGCATGGAAAAGACCATCGCCAGGCCGTGGGTTGACCCCATATTCAGCAACAAATCGGTTGGCAACATATGGACAATGGCATAGGCAACGCTAAGTCCGCCCAATAACACGCCAAAAAAGTTAAAAAATGCCGCCATCACCACAGCAAGTTGTGGTTGCATGGCACGAGTATAAATAACGGTTGCCACCGCATTCGCCGTGTCATGAAAACCATTGATTGCTTCGTAGAACAACACAAATGCCAGAGCAAGCAATAACAAAAGCCCTGTGTATATATCAAGGCCAACAAATAAATTTAGCATATATTAGATTACGCCATTTTGAATTTACGAACGGACGCATTATCAGTGACTTTAACGGCATGGGCAAAGTGAAATATCATTTTTTAACGATAAAAAGAGTGTTATTTCTTGTGTATCAGACAATAAGCATTCATTCAAAACCTTTAGAAATAATCAAAACACAGGTATTCCACTGGTTAATATATTCACATATGAAATGAATAAATATTGGAATATATAAATATTGAATATTTTGATTAATCCCCGTACTGATTATTCTTCATAATCAGTACGGGGTTGCTACAACATGTATTACTTTTTCACCACAATTAACGGTTCAATATCACTCTCTTTTTTGATGACCAGTGATTCATCACCGCGCAAACACGTCCCACCGTAGTTGCCGCCAACGGTGAAGGTACATACCTGAATGTATTTACCGTCCGCTTTCGGCAAACACCACAGTTGCTGATAGATGTTTTTCTGCTCGGCAAATTTACCGCTGGTTTTGTCCAGCACCTCTTCATGATGGCTGACCAGGTCGATATTGCTACCACAGCGACCGGCAATCGGTTTCACTGCGTAACCTGTTTTCACCAATTCATCATTAACAGTGAAATCGGTATCCAGCAGGTAACGATGGTGCGGGAACAGCGACCAGAGGATCGGCAGAATCGCTTTGTTGCCGGGGATCACCGTCCACAGCGGCTCAAAGACCAGCACTTCCGGGCGCAGCAATACGTCGATAAGACGCACTTCGTTTTGCGGATGACCGGTACGGATTGGCACCGCAGCAAACTCACGGTCGCTAACTTCACGAATCTGATCAAACGCGGTTTCCCACGCCCAGGTTTTCCACACGCAGTTAACCAGCCGTCCTTCCCCATCAATCAGTTGCCCGGCAGCATCCCAGCCCAGTTCATCCAGCCCGCGCAAGATACGCGTTTCAAAGCCCGCCTGGTGCAGCGCCTGCTCCATAAACTGCGCGTGATAGTTTTCCTCGATATCTTTGTCCTGCATGATATGGACAAACGGACGTGCACGACTGTGTTTCCAGGCACCAGCCAGTTCGTTAATCAGCCCTTCCGCCGGATTGAAGCCGTTGCCTTTATAGCCCTGCTCCGCCCAACGTTCGAGGATCAAGCCCGCTTCGGTATGACAGGAGGCGGAGTCGGCGTTGTACTCGTAAACCTTCAGGCCACGCTCATCCATGCAGAAATCCATACGACCAGTGATCATATGGTGACGGCGACGCTGCCAGGAGAGACGCAAACGTGGCCAGAGGATTTTCGGGATGTCGAACAGCGCCAGCAGGTTGTCATCTTTCAGCACCTTGTCGGTTGCGTGAAGATACATCAGGTGCAGCTCGTTGGTGGCTTTAATTAGCTCCTGCTCGGCACTCTCGGTAATGGTGTAGTAATGATAAGGATCCTGATTGATCACCTGACCGTTGGCCTGCACATAGGCGTTTTGCAGCGGATCTTTTTCATCCAGCCATTTACCGTCAAACTGGCCTTTGTTTTCCAGGCGCGCTCCGCTGATTTTCAGCAGCTCGCCTGCAATTTCCGGCTGCGGTAAGCTGTATTCAGTATCTTCCGTCTGGATCATCCAGCCCAGAATGGTGGTGTCATCAAAAGTGTCTTTCAGGGTATAGCAGCCGTTTTCGACCACCATCTCCAGCTCACGCGTCCACTGTTGCCCTTGCGGCAACGGGGAATGAATCACGTTCTGTTCCGCAATACGGACTTTGTTGCCATGCAATTGGGTAATGATGGCGACATGGCCAGTGTCTTTAAATTCACCGCCTTTATCCCAGATAAGAAGCGCACCCGCGACCGGCGCACGCGGCGAGCCGTTAGGAAATGCCTGCAATGGCAGGATGTTGTCATTAACCACTTCTCGCAGGAAGCGCAGCGAGAAAATCTCCCACGCCATACCCACGTCAGTAAAGACCACACCGTAATTCAGAAAGAGAAAACGGCGAGCAAATTCAACGCATTGCCACTTGTGGCCCATATATTCGTCGTCGATATAGCTACGGAATACGGCGTCATCTTCGTATTCCTGCGGATCGAGAGAACTGTAATCTGAAGAGTAGATTGCTACCCCACCTGGGGCGTAGCCCAATAATGTCCCGAACGGGGCATCCTGGCTGGTCGTTCCTTTGCTCATCACTTTACCTTTAACAATACAACCTAAGCAGTTGGCGTAATTGTTGTGCTCTGATTACCTGCTCAGCGACATTAACCGGACAGAGGTCAGACTAATCATACACCTCATCGCAGCGGCTGGCGCAAAGGGTTAAAAAATTCACATTCTGTACAGCAAGTGACCTGCTACACTGCTTCAACACTACCACTCAGAAGGCAACTCACTATGACAGACAATACTTATCAGCCCGCGAAAGTCTGGACGTGGGATAAATCCGCTGGCGGCGCGTTCGCCAATATCAATCGCCCGGTTTCTGGTCCGACGCATGAAAAAACGCTGCCCGTTGGCAAACACCCATTGCAACTTTATTCGCTGGGAACGCCGAACGGTCAGAAAGTAACGATTATGCTTGAGGAGCTGCTGGCGCTGGGCGTTACTGGTGCAGAGTACGACGCCTGGCTGATTCGTATTGGCGATGGCGATCAATTCTCCAGCGGCTTTGTCGAAGTGAACCCAAACTCGAAGATCCCGGCGCTGCGCGATCATACGCATAATCCGCCGATCCGCGTGTTTGAATCTGGTTCGATCCTGCTTTATCTGGCGGAGAAATTTGGCTACTTCCTGCCGCAGGATTTGGCAAAGCATACTGAAACGATGAACTGGCTGTTCTGGTTACAGGGCGCGGCACCGTTCCTCGGCGGTGGTTTTGGTCACTTTTACCATTACGCGCCGATGAAAATTGAGTACGCCATCAACCGCTTTACCATGGAAGCCAAACGTCTGCTCGACGTGCTGGATAAGCAACTGGCGCAGCATAAGTTTATTGCGGGCGATGAGTACACCATTGCGGATATGGCGATTTGGCCGTGGTTTGGCAATGTGGTGTTAGGCGGCGTGTATGATGCCGCAGAGTTTCTTGATGCGGGCAGTTATAAGCATGTACAACGCTGGGCGAAAGAAGTAGGCGAACGTCCGGCGGTGAAACGTGGGCGTATTGTTAACCGCACCAACGGACCGCTGAATGAGCAGTTGCATGAGCGCCATGACGCCAGTGATTTCGAGACGAATACGGAAGATAAGCGTCAGGGGTAAGGGTTGGTGTTCGTCGCAGCAAGCCATCCAGGCCGGATAAGGCGTTCACGCCGCATCCGGCAATCGTGCACAATGCCTGATGCGACGCTGCCGCGTCTTATCAGGCCTTGTATTATCCCTCCAGTGCAGAGAAAATCGGCCAGTTTTCTCTGCCTGCAGTCCGCATGCCGTAT
>NZ_CAOLGM010000112.1:0-2085 GCF_948475835.1 uncultured Escherichia sp.
GATCGCACCTTACTGTGGCTGACCTTCGGCCTTGCGGCGATTGGCTTTATCATGGTGACCTCGGCGTCAATGCCCATAGGGCAACGCTTAACCAACGATCCGTTCTTCTTCGCGAAGCGTGATGGCGTCTATCTGATTTTGGCGTTTATTCTGGCGATCATTACGCTGCGTCTGCCGATGGAGTTCTGGCAACGCTACAGTGCCACGATGCTGCTCGGATCTATCATCCTGCTGATGATCGTGCTGGTAGTGGGTAGCTCTGTTAAAGGGGCATCGCGTTGGATCGATCTCGGTTTGCTGCGTATTCAACCTGCGGAGCTGACAAAACTGTCGCTGTTTTGTTATATCGCCAACTATCTGGTGCGTAAAGGCGACGAAGTACGTAATAACCTGCGCGGCTTCCTGAAACCGATGGGCGTGATTCTGGTGTTGGCAGTGTTACTGCTGGCACAGCCAGACCTTGGTACGGTGGTGGTGTTGTTTGTGACTACGCTGGCGATGTTGTTCCTGGCGGGAGCGAAATTGTGGCAGTTCATTGCCATTATCGGTATGGGCATTTCAGCGGTTGTGTTGCTGATACTCGCCGAACCGTACCGTATCCGCCGTGTTACCGCATTCTGGAACCCGTGGGAAGATCCCTTTGGCAGCGGCTATCAGTTAACGCAATCGCTGATGGCGTTTGGTCGCGGCGAACTTTGGGGACAAGGTTTAGGTAACTCGGTACAAAAACTGGAGTATCTGCCGGAAGCGCACACTGACTTTATTTTCGCCATTATCGGCGAAGAACTGGGGTATGTCGGTGTGGTGCTGGCACTTTTAATGGTATTCTTCGTCGCTTTTCGCGCGATGTCGATTGGCCGCAAAGCGTTAGAAATTGACCACCGTTTTTCCGGTTTTCTCGCCTGTTCTATTGGCATCTGGTTTAGCTTCCAGGCGCTGGTTAACGTAGGCGCGGCGGCGGGGATGTTACCGACCAAAGGTCTGACATTGCCGCTGATCAGTTACGGTGGTTCGAGCTTACTGATTATGTCGACAGCCATCATGATGCTGTTGCGTATTGATTATGAAACGCGTCTGGAGAAAGCGCAGGCGTTTGTACGAGGTTCACGATGAGTGGTCAAGGAAAGCGATTAATGGTGATGGCAGGCGGAACCGGTGGACATGTATTCCCGGGACTGGCGGTTGCGCACCATCTAATGGCTCAGGGTTGGCAAGTTCGCTGGCTGGGGACTGCCGACCGTATGGAAGCGGACTTAGTGCCAAAACATGGCATCGAAATTGATTTCATTCGTATCTCTGGTCTGCGTGGAAAAGGTATAAAAGCACTGATAGCTGCGCCGCTGCGTATCTTCAACGCCTGGCGTCAGGCGCGGGCGATTATGAAAGCGTACAAACCTGACGTGGTACTCGGTATGGGCGGCTATGTATCAGGTCCAGGTGGTCTGGCCGCGTGGTCGTTAGGCATTCCGGTTGTACTTCATGAACAAAACGGTATTGCGGGCTTAACCAATAAATGGCTGGCGAAGATTGCCACCAAAGTGATGCAGGCGTTTCCAGGCGCTTTCCCTAATGCGGAAGTGGTGGGTAACCCGGTGCGTACCGATGTGCTGGCGCTGCCGTTGCCGCAGCAACGTTTGGCTGGACGTGAAGGTCCGGTTCGTGTGCTGGTAGTGGGTGGTTCCCAGGGCGCACGCATTCTTAACCAGACAATGCCGCAGGTTGCTGCGAAACTGGGTGATTCAGTCACTATCTGGCATCAGAGCGGTAAAGGTTCGCAACAATCCGTTGAACAGGCGTATGCCGAAGCGGGGCAACCGCAGCATAAAGTGACGGAATTTATTGATGATATGGCGGCGGCGTATGCGTGGGCGGATGTCGTCGTTTGCCGCTCCGGTGCTTTAACGGTGAGTGAAATCGCCGCGGCAGGACTACCGGCGTTGTTTGTGCCGTTTCAACATAAAGACCGCCAGCAATACTGGAATGCGCTACCGCTGGAAAAAGCGGGCGCAGCCAAAATTATCGAGCAGCCACAGCTTAGCGTGGATGCTGTCGCCAACACCCTGGCCGGGTGGTCGCGAGAAACTT
>NZ_CAOLGM010000112.1:2095-16324 GCF_948475835.1 uncultured Escherichia sp.
GCGCTGCATCCATTCCGGATGCCACCGAGCGAGTGGCAAATGAAGTGAGCCGGGCTGCCCGGGCGTAATTGTAGCGATGCCTTTTGCATCGTATGAATTTAAGAAGTTAATGGCGTAAAGAATGAATACACAACAATTGGCAAAACTGCGTTCCATCGTGCCCGAAATGCGTCGCGTTCGGCACATACATTTTGTCGGCATCGGTGGTGCCGGTATGGGCGGTATTGCCGAAGTTCTGGCCAATGAAGGTTATCAGATCAGTGGTTCCGATTTAGCGCCAAATCCGGTCACGCAGCAGTTAATGAATCTGGGAGCGACGATTTATTTCAACCATCGCCCGGAAAACGTACGTGATGCCAGCGTGGTCGTTGTTTCCAGCGCCATTTCTGCCGATAACCCGGAAATTGTCGCAGCTCATGAAGCGCGTATTCCGGTGATCCGTCGTGCCGAAATGCTGGCTGAGTTAATGCGTTTTCGTCATGGCATCGCCATTGCAGGAACGCACGGCAAAACGACAACCACCGCGATGGTTTCCAGCATCTACGCAGAAGCGGGGCTCGACCCAACCTTCGTTAACGGCGGGCTGGTAAAAGCGGCGGGGGTTCATGCGCGTTTGGGGCATGGTCGGTACCTGATTGCCGAAGCAGATGAGAGTGATGCATCGTTCCTGCATCTGCAACCGATGGTGGCGATTGTCACCAATATCGAAGCCGACCACATGGATACCTACCAGGGCGACTTTGAGAATTTAAAACAGACTTTTATTAATTTTCTGCACAACCTGCCGTTTTACGGTCGTGCGGTGATGTGTGTTGATGATCCGGTGATCCGCGAATTGTTACCGCGAGTGGGACGTCAGACCACGACTTACGGCTTCAGCGAAGATGCCGACGTGCGTGTAGAAGATTATCAGCAGATTGGCCCGCAGGGGCACTTTACGCTGCTGCGCCAGGACAAAGAGCCGATGCGCGTCACCCTGAATGCGCCAGGTCGTCATAACGCGCTGAACGCCGCAGCTGCGGTTGCGGTTGCTACGGAAGAGGGAATTGATGACGAGGCTATTTTACGTGCGCTGGAGAGCTTCCAGGGGACTGGGCGCCGTTTTGATTTCCTCGGTGAATTCCCGCTGGAGCCAGTGAATGGTAAAAGCGGTACGGCAATGCTGGTCGATGACTACGGCCACCACCCGACGGAAGTTGACGCCACCATTAAAGCGGCGCGCGCAGGCTGGCCGGATAAAAACCTGGTAATGCTGTTTCAGCCGCACCGTTTTACCCGTACGCGCGACCTGTATGATGATTTCGCCAATGTGCTGACGCAGGTTGATACCCTGTTGATGCTGGAAGTGTATCCGGCTGGCGAAGCGCCAATTCCGGGAGCGGACAGCCGTTCGCTGTGTCGCACAATTCGTGGACGTGGGAAAATTGATCCCATTCTGGTGCCGGACCCTGCGCAGGTAGCCGAGATGCTGGCACCGGTATTAACCGGTAACGACCTGATTCTCGTTCAGGGGGCTGGTAATATCGGAAAAATTGCCCGTTCTTTAGCTGAAATCAAACTGAAGCCGCAAACTCCGGAGGAAGAACAACATGACTGATAAAATCGCGGTCCTGTTGGGCGGGACTTCCGCTGAGCGGGAAGTTTCTCTGAATTCTGGCGCAGCGGTGTTAGCCGGGCTGCGTGAAGGCGGTATTGATGCGTATCCTGTCGACCCGAAAGAAGTCGACGTGACGCAACTGAAGTCGATGGGTTTTCAGAAAGTGTTTATCGCGCTACACGGTCGCGGCGGTGAAGATGGTACGCTGCAGGGCATGCTCGAGCTGATGGGCTTGCCTTATACCGGCAGCGGAGTGATGGCATCTGCGCTTTCAATGGATAAACTACGCAGCAAACTGCTGTGGCAAGGTGCCGGTTTACCGGTCGCGCCGTGGGTAGCGTTAACCCGCGCAGAGTTTGAAAAAGGCCTGAGCGATAAGCAGTTAGCAGAAATTTCTGCTCTGGGTTTGCCGGTTATCGTTAAGCCGAGCCGCGAAGGTTCCAGTGTGGGAATGTCAAAAGTAGTAGCAGAAAATGCTCTACAAGATGCATTAAGATTGGCATTTCAGCACGATGAAGAAGTATTGATTGAAAAATGGCTAAGTGGGCCGGAGTTCACGGTTGCGATACTCGGTGAAGAAATTTTACCGTCAATACGTATTCAACCGTCCGGAACCTTCTATGATTATGAGGCGAAGTATCTCTCTGATGAGACACAGTATTTCTGCCCCGCAGGTCTGGAAGCGTCACAAGAGGCCAATTTGCAGGAATTAGTGCTGAAAGCATGGACGACGTTAGGTTGCAAAGGATGGGGACGTATTGACGTTATGCTGGACAGCGATGGACAGTTTTATCTGCTGGAAGCCAATACCTCACCGGGTATGACCAGCCACAGCCTGGTGCCGATGGCGGCACGTCAGGCAGGTATGAGCTTCTCGCAGTTGGTAGTACGAATTCTGGAACTGGCGGACTAATATGTCGCAGGCTGCTCTGAACACGCGAAACAGCGAAGAAGAGGTTTCTTCTCGCCGCAATAATGGAACGCGTCTGGCGGGGATCCTTTTCCTGCTGACCGTTTTAACGACAGTGTTGGTGAGCGGCTGGGTCGTGTTGGGCTGGATGGAAGATGCGCAACGCCTGCCGCTCTCAAAGCTGGTGTTGACCGGTGAACGCCATTACACGCGTAATGACGATATCCGGCAGTCGATCCTGGCATTGGGTGAGCCGGGTACCTTTATGACCCAGGATGTCAACATCATCCAGACGCAAATAGAACAACGCCTGCCGTGGATTAAGCAGGTGAGCGTCAGAAAGCAGTGGCCTGATGAATTGAAGATTCATCTGGTTGAATATGTGCCGATTGCGCGGTGGAATGATCAACACATGGTAGACGCGGAAGGAAACACCTTCAGCGTGCCGCCAGATCGCACCAGCAAGCAGGTGCTTCCAATGCTGTATGGCCCGGAAGGCAGCGCCAATGAAGTGTTGCAGGGCTATCGCGAAATGGGGCAGATGCTGGCAAAGGACAGATTTACTCTGAAGGAAGCGGCGATGACCGCGCGGCGTTCCTGGCAGTTGACGCTGAATAACGATATTAAGCTCAATCTTGGCCGGGGCGATACGATGAAACGTTTGGCTCGCTTTGTAGAACTTTATCCGGTTTTACAGCAGCAGGCGCAAACCGATGGCAAACGGATTAGCTACGTTGATTTGCGTTATGACTCTGGAGCGGCAGTAGGCTGGGCGCCCTTGCCGCCAGAGGAATCTACTCAGCAACAAAATCAGGCACAGGCAGAACAACAATGATCAAGGCGACGGACAGAAAACTGGTAGTAGGACTGGAGATTGGTACCGCGAAGGTTGCCGCTTTAGTAGGGGAAGTTCTGCCCGACGGTATGGTCAATATCATTGGCGTGGGCAGCTGCCCGTCACGTGGTATGGATAAAGGCGGGGTGAACGACCTCGAATCCGTGGTCAAGTGCGTACAACGCGCCATTGACCAGGCAGAATTGATGGCAGATTGTCAGATCTCTTCGGTATATCTGGCGCTTTCTGGTAAGCACATCAGCTGCCAGAATGAAATTGGTATGGTGCCTATTTCTGAAGAAGAAGTGACGCAAGAAGATGTGGAAAACGTCGTCCATACCGCGAAATCGGTGCGTGTGCGCGATGAACATCGTGTGCTGCATGTGATCCCGCAAGAGTATGCGATTGACTATCAGGAAGGGATCAAGAATCCGGTAGGACTTTCGGGCGTGCGGATGCAGGCAAAAGTGCACCTGATCACATGTCACAACGATATGGCGAAAAACATCGTCAAAGCGGTTGAACGTTGTGGGCTGAAAGTTGACCAACTGATATTTGCCGGACTGGCATCAAGTTATTCGGTATTGACGGAAGATGAACGTGAACTGGGTGTCTGCGTCGTCGATATCGGTGGTGGTACAATGGATATCGCCGTTTATACCGGTGGGGCATTGCGCCACACTAAGGTAATTCCTTATGCTGGCAATGTCGTGACCAGTGATATCGCTTACGCCTTTGGCACGCCGCCAAGCGACGCCGAAGCGATTAAAGTTCGCCACGGTTGTGCGCTGGGTTCCATCGTTGGAAAAGATGAGAGCGTGGAAGTGCCGAGCGTAGGCGGTCGTCCGCCACGGAGTCTGCAACGTCAGACCCTGGCAGAGGTGATCGAGCCGCGCTATACCGAGCTGCTCAACCTGGTCAACGAAGAGATATTGCAGTTGCAGGAAAAGCTTCGCCAACAAGGGGTTAAACATCACCTGGCGGCAGGCATTGTATTAACCGGTGGCGCAGCGCAGATCGAAGGTCTTGCAGCCTGTGCTCAGCGCGTGTTTCATACGCAAGTGCGTATCGGCGCGCCGCTGAACATTACCGGTTTAACGGATTATGCTCAGGAGCCGTATTATTCGACGGCGGTGGGATTGCTTCACTATGGGAAAGAGTCACATCTTAACGGTGAAGCTGAAGTAGAAAAACGTGTTACAGCATCAGTTGGCTCGTGGATCAAGCGACTCAATAGTTGGCTGCGAAAAGAGTTTTAATTTTTATGAGGCCGACGATGATTACGGCCTCAGGCGACAGGCACAAATCGGAGAGAAACTATGTTTGAACCAATGGAACTTACCAATGACGCGGTGATTAAAGTCATCGGCGTCGGCGGCGGCGGCGGTAATGCTGTTGAACACATGGTGCGCGAGCGCATTGAAGGTGTTGAATTCTTCGCGGTAAATACCGATGCACAAGCGCTGCGTAAAACAGCGGTTGGACAGACGATTCAAATCGGTAGCGGTATCACCAAAGGACTGGGCGCTGGCGCTAATCCAGAAGTTGGCCGCAATGCGGCTGATGAGGATCGCGATGCATTGCGTGCGGCGCTGGAAGGTGCAGACATGGTCTTTATTGCTGCGGGTATGGGTGGTGGTACCGGTACAGGTGCAGCACCAGTCGTCGCTGAAGTGGCAAAAGATTTGGGTATCCTGACCGTTGCTGTCGTCACTAAGCCTTTCAACTTTGAAGGCAAGAAGCGTATGGCATTCGCGGAGCAGGGGATCACTGAACTGTCCAAGCATGTGGACTCTCTGATCACTATCCCGAACGACAAACTGCTGAAAGTTCTGGGCCGCGGTATCTCCCTGCTGGATGCGTTTGGCGCAGCGAACGATGTACTGAAAGGCGCTGTGCAAGGTATCGCTGAACTGATTACTCGTCCGGGTTTGATGAACGTGGACTTTGCAGACGTACGCACCGTAATGTCTGAGATGGGCTACGCAATGATGGGTTCTGGCGTGGCGAGCGGTGAAGACCGTGCGGAAGAAGCTGCTGAAATGGCTATCTCTTCTCCGCTGCTGGAAGATATCGACCTGTCTGGCGCGCGCGGCGTGCTGGTTAACATCACGGCGGGCTTCGACCTGCGTCTGGATGAGTTCGAAACGGTAGGTAACACCATCCGTGCATTTGCTTCCGACAACGCGACTGTGGTTATCGGTACTTCTCTTGACCCGGATATGAATGACGAGCTGCGCGTAACCGTTGTTGCGACAGGTATCGGCATGGACAAACGTCCTGAAATCACTCTGGTGACCAATAAGCAGGTTCAGCAGCCAGTGATGGATCGCTACCAGCAGCATGGGATGGCTCCGCTGACCCAGGAGCAGAAGCCGGTTGCTAAAGTCGTGAATGACAATGCGCCGCAAACTGCGAAAGAGCCGGATTATCTGGATATCCCAGCATTCCTGCGTAAGCAAGCTGATTAAGAATTGACTGGAATTTGGGTTTCGAGGCTCTTTGTGCTAAACTGGCCCGCCGAATGTATAGTACACTTCGGTTGGATAGGTAATTTGGCGAGATAATACGATGATCAAACAAAGGACACTTAAACGTATCGTTCAGGCGACGGGTGTCGGTTTACATACCGGCAAGAAAGTCACCCTGACGTTACGCCCTGCGCCGGCCAACACCGGGGTCATCTATCGTCGCACCGACTTGAATCCACCGGTAGATTTCCCGGCCGATGCCAAATCTGTGCGTGATACCATGCTCTGTACGTGTCTGGTCAACGAGCATGATGTACGGATTTCAACCGTAGAGCACCTCAATGCTGCTCTCGCGGGCTTGGGCATCGATAACATTGTTATCGAAGTTAACGCGCCGGAAATCCCGATCATGGACGGCAGCGCCGCTCCGTTTGTATACCTGCTGCTTGACGCCGGTATCGACGAGTTGAACTGCGCCAAAAAATTTGTTCGCATCAAAGAGACTGTTCGTGTCGAAGATGGCGATAAGTGGGCTGAATTTAAGCCGTACAATGGTTTTTCGCTGGATTTCACCATCGATTTTAACCATCCGGCTATTGATTCCAGCAACCAGCGCTATGCGATGAACTTCTCCGCTGATGCGTTTATGCGCCAGATCAGCCGTGCGCGTACGTTCGGTTTCATGCGTGATATCGAATATCTGCAGTCCCGTGGTTTGTGCCTGGGCGGCAGCTTCGATTGTGCCATCGTTGTTGACGATTATCGCGTACTGAACGAAGACGGCCTGCGTTTTGAAGACGAATTTGTGCGTCACAAAATGCTCGATGCGATCGGTGACTTGTTCATGTGTGGTCACAATATTATTGGTGCATTTACCGCTTATAAATCCGGTCATGCACTGAATAACAAACTGCTGCAGGCTGTCCTGGCGAAACAGGAAGCCTGGGAATATGTGACCTTCCAGGACGACGCAGAACTGCCGTTGGCCTTCAAAGCGCCTTCAGCTGTACTGGCATAACGACATTTATACTGTCGTATAAAATTCGACTGGCAAATCTGGCACTCTCTCCGGCCAGGTGAACCAGTCGTTTTTTTTGAATTTTATAAGAGCTATAAAAAACGGTGCGAACGCTGTTTTCTTAAGCACTTTTCCGCACAACTTATCTTCATTCGTGCTGTGGACTGCAGGCTTTAATGATAAGATTTGTGCGCTAAATACGTTTGAATACGATCGGGATGGCAATAACGTGAGTGGAATACTGACGCGCTGGCGACAGTTTGGTAAACGCTACTTCTGGCCGCATCTCTTATTAGGGATGGTTGCGGCGAGTTTAGGTTTGCCTGCGCTCAGCAACGCCGCCGAACCAAACGCGCCCGCAAAAGCGACAACCCGCAACCACGAGCCTTCAGCCAAAGTTAACTTTGGTCAATTGGCCTTGCTGGAAGCGAACACACGCCGCCCGAATTCGAACTATTCCGTTGATTACTGGCATCAACATGCCATTCGCACGGTAATCCGTCATCTTTCTTTCGCAATGGCACCGCAAACACTGCCCGTTGCTGAAGAATCTTTGCCTCTTCAGGCGCAACATCTTGCATTACTGGATACGCTCAGCGCGCTGCTGACCCAGGAAGGCACGCCGTCTGAAAAGGGTTATCGCATTGATTATGCGCATTTTACCCCACAAGCAAAATTCAGCACGCCCGTCTGGATAAGCCAGGCGCAAGGCATCCGTGCTGGCCCTCAACGCCTCACCTAACAACAATAAACCTTTACTTCATTTTATTAACTCCGCAACGCGGGGCGTTTGAGATTTTATTATGCTAATCAAATTGTTAACTAAAGTTTTCGGTAGTCGTAACGATCGCACCCTGCGCCGGATGCGCAAAGTGGTCAACATCATCAATGCCATGGAACCGGAGATGGAAAAACTCTCCGACGAAGAACTGAAAGGGAAAACCGCAGAGTTTCGTGCACGTCTGGAAAAAGGCGAAGTGCTGGAAAATCTGATCCCGGAAGCTTTCGCCGTGGTACGTGAGGCAAGTAAGCGCGTCTTTGGTATGCGTCACTTCGACGTTCAGTTACTCGGCGGTATGGTTCTTAACGAACGCTGCATCGCCGAAATGCGTACCGGTGAAGGTAAAACCCTGACCGCAACGCTGCCTGCTTACCTGAACGCACTAACCGGTAAAGGCGTGCACGTAGTTACCGTCAACGACTACCTGGCGCAACGTGACGCCGAAAACAACCGTCCGCTGTTTGAATTCCTTGGCCTGACTGTCGGTATCAACCTGCCGGGCATGCCAGCACCGGCAAAGCGCGAAGCTTACGCAGCTGACATCACTTACGGTACGAACAACGAATACGGCTTTGACTACCTGCGCGACAATATGGCGTTCAGCCCTGAAGAACGTGTACAGCGTAAACTGCACTATGCGCTGGTGGACGAAGTGGACTCCATCCTGATCGATGAAGCGCGTACACCGCTGATCATTTCCGGCCCGGCAGAAGACAGCTCGGAAATGTATAAACGCGTGAATAAAATTATTCCGCACCTGATCCGTCAGGAAAAAGAAGACTCCGAAACCTTCCAGGGCGAAGGCCACTTCTCGGTGGACGAAAAATCTCGCCAGGTGAACCTGACCGAACGTGGTCTGGTGCTGATTGAAGAACTGCTGGTGAAAGAGGGCATCATGGATGAAGGGGAGTCTCTGTACTCTCCGGCCAACATCATGCTGATGCACCACGTAACGGCGGCGCTGCGCGCTCATGCGCTGTTTACCCGCGACGTCGACTACATCGTTAAAGATGGTGAAGTTATCATCGTTGACGAACACACCGGTCGTACCATGCAGGGCCGTCGCTGGTCCGATGGTCTGCACCAGGCTGTGGAAGCGAAAGAAGGTGTGCAGATCCAGAACGAAAACCAAACGCTGGCTTCGATCACCTTCCAGAACTACTTCCGTCTGTATGAAAAACTGGCGGGGATGACCGGTACTGCTGATACCGAAGCTTTCGAATTTAGCTCCATCTACAAGCTGGATACCGTCGTTGTTCCGACCAACCGTCCAATGATTCGTAAAGATCTGCCGGACCTGGTCTACATGACTGAAGCGGAAAAAATTCAGGCGATCATTGAAGATATCAAAGAACGTACTGCGAAAGGCCAGCCGGTGCTGGTGGGTACTATCTCCATCGAAAAATCGGAGCTGGTGTCAAACGAACTGACCAAAGCCGGTATTAAGCACAACGTCCTGAACGCCAAATTCCACGCCAACGAAGCGGCGATTGTTGCTCAGGCAGGTTATCCGGCTGCGGTGACTATCGCGACCAATATGGCGGGTCGTGGTACAGATATTGTGCTCGGTGGTAGCTGGCAGGCAGAAGTTGCCGCGCTGGAAAATCCGACCGCAGAGCAAATTGAAAAAATTAAAGCCGACTGGCAGGTACGTCACGATGCGGTACTGGAAGCAGGTGGCCTGCATATCATCGGTACCGAGCGTCACGAATCCCGTCGTATCGATAACCAGTTGCGCGGTCGTTCTGGTCGTCAGGGGGATGCTGGTTCTTCCCGTTTCTACCTGTCGATGGAAGATGCGCTGATGCGTATTTTTGCTTCCGACCGAGTATCCGGCATGATGCGTAAACTGGGTATGAAGCCAGGCGAAGCCATTGAACACCCGTGGGTGACTAAAGCGATTGCCAACGCCCAGCGTAAAGTTGAAAGCCGTAACTTCGACATTCGTAAGCAACTGCTGGAATATGATGACGTGGCTAACGATCAGCGTCGCGCCATTTACTCCCAGCGTAACGAACTGCTGGATGTCAGCGATGTGAGCGAAACCATCAACAGCATTCGTGAAGATGTGTTCAAAGCCACCATTGATGCCTACATTCCGCCACAGTCGCTGGAAGAAATGTGGGATATTCCGGGGCTGCAGGAACGTCTGAAGAACGATTTCGACCTCGATTTACCAATTGCCGAGTGGCTGGATAAAGAACCAGAACTGCATGAAGAGACGCTGCGTGAGCGCATTCTGGCGCAGTCCATCGAAGTGTATCAGCGTAAAGAAGAAGTGGTTGGTGCTGAGATGATGCGTCACTTCGAGAAAGGCGTCATGCTGCAAACGCTTGACTCCCTGTGGAAAGAGCACCTGGCAGCGATGGACTATCTGCGTCAGGGTATCCACCTGCGTGGCTATGCACAGAAAGATCCGAAGCAGGAATACAAACGTGAATCGTTCTCCATGTTTGCAGCGATGCTGGAGTCGTTAAAATATGAAGTTATCAGCACGCTGAGCAAAGTCCAGGTACGTATGCCTGAAGAGGTTGAGGAGCTGGAACAACAGCGTCGTATGGAAGCCGAGCGTTTAGCGCAAATGCAGCAGCTTAGCCATCAGGATGACGACTCTGCAGCCGCAGCTGCACTGGCGGCGCAAACCGGTGAGCGCAAAGTAGGACGTAACGATCCTTGCCCGTGCGGTTCTGGTAAAAAATACAAGCAGTGCCATGGTCGCCTGCAATAAAAGCTAACAGTTGAAGTAAAAGGCGCAGGATTCTGCGCCTTTTTTATAGGTTTAAGACAATGAAAAAGCTGCAAATTGCGGTAGGTATTATTCGCAACGAGAACAATGAAATCTTTATAACGCGTCGCGCAGCAGATGCGCACATGGCGAATAAACTGGAGTTTCCCGGCGGTAAAATTGAAATGGGCGAAACGCCGGAACAGGCGGTGGTGCGTGAACTTCAGGAAGAAGTCGGGATTACCCCACAACATTTTTCGCTATTTGAAAAACTGGAATATGAATTCCCGGACAGGCATATAACTCTGTGGTTCTGGCTGGTCGAAAGCTGGGAAGGGGAGCCGTGGGGTAAAGAAGGGCAACCCGGTGAGTGGATGTCGCTAGTCGGTCTTAATGCCGATGATTTTCCGCCAGCCAATGAACCGGTAATTGCGAAGCTTAAGCGTCTGTAGGTCGGATAAGGCGTTCACGCCGCATCCGACATTTGCACAAGATGCCTGATGCGACGCTGTCCGCGTCTTATCAGGCCTACGTGCGGCATCAGACAAATGTCACTGCTTTGGCTCTTCGCTCCAGTCATCGCTTTCGGAAAGATCGCCACTGCTGGGGATTCGTTTTTCTTCAGCAGCCCATTCTCCGAGGTCGATCAGCTGACAACGTTTGGAGCAAAATGGCCGAAACGGGCTGATTTCACCCCACACCACCGTTTTCCCGCAGGTTGGGCAATTCACCGTAATAGTTTCTGACATTTTCACTCCTTAGCAACAGGCCAGTTCGAAATCCAGACGTTCCGGTACCTGTCCGTTTTCAGTGTCCAGCGGCATAAAACGAATGGCAAAACGGCTCTTATGTCCGGAAATTTGCGGATAAAGCTGTGAATCGAGCGACAGATTCAGGCGCAGCAAGTCGGCATCGCCACCGTTATCCTGATAAAAACCATTCAGGCTGGTTTGTTTACGGAAGGGGGCCGACTGGCGAATTAAATCCAGCACCATGGTAAGTGCCTGGGTGAGCGGGTTCAGGCTGGCAATCCAGGTTTCTACCTGGCTGTCGCGCTGCGCCTGGGGTAGATGCAGCCAAATGTGCAATGTAGGTAAATCAAAGCTGCAACAGCCGCCTGGGATGCTCAGTCGCTGACGCACCAGAGCAATCAAACGATCTTCACGCAGAAATTGCCCGATACGCGGCGCGGAAATTAATACGCTCCCCGCCGCTTTTAACTGCTGAATTAATGCTTCAATACGGCTCTGGTCCACGCCAGGCACGCCAATCCAGGTCTGGAGTTTACGTTGCTGCCGGTCAAGTTCTTTCAACAGCTCAGTGCGGACTTCGCCGCGCTCGAAAACATCCAGTAATTCACTGACATTACGGAAGAAATGCAGCGCGCCAGCGTGGTCAACGATGGGTAAATTAACGGTGAGTTGCTGAATCAAAAACTCAATGCGCAGCCATGTACGCATTTTTTCATTTAGTGGATGTTCAAAAAGGACCTGGGTCTGCATTACGGTTTTTCCTGTGAGACAAACTGCGACGCAAGCTGCAAATAGTGTGCGTGCAGGCGGGCAACATCCGATGCGATAGCATCCGGTGCGCCGTTATTATCAATGACGTCATCTGCCACGGCAAGGCGGGCTTCGCGCGTTGCCTGAGCAGCAAGGATTTGTTCGACATGTTCGCGAGTTACATCATCGCGCTGCATGGTGCGCTTAAGTTGCGTTTCTGGGCTGACATCCACCACCAGCACTCGATTCGCTTTTTTATACAGTGAGTTTTCTACCAGCAATGGCACAACCCACAGTACATAGGGGGAAGTTGCTTGCTGGATCTGGTGTTGCGTCTCTTGCTGAATCAGCGGATGCAGCAGGTCGTTAAGCCAGTTTTTCTCTTCCGGGTTGGCGAAGATCCGCTCGCGCAAGGCCCGGCGCTGCAATGTTCCATCAGCAGCAATCATGTTAGCGCCAAAGTGATCAGCAATGGCATGTAGCGCAGGTGCACCTGGTTCAACCACCTGACGCGCAATAATATCGGCATCAATGACGTTAATTCCGAGATCAGCAAACGCATTGGCAACGGTACTCTTGCCACTGCCAATGCCTCCCGTTAAGGCAACTATATACCTCATAATTTATATTCCCGGGAATTCATCATGATTATCAAAACGTTAAAAATGAGCGCACGAAAGCGAAATTGATGAAACGTTCGCTCACTATTTACCAGGTAAATTTATGGGATTGTAGCGTAAAAAAAGACAATTTCGCAGTCTTGCGCCGCATTGATTAGTGCGTATGATAGCGTCACTGGAGTTGCGCTCTTACCCTTATAGCCATTAACCCCAGGAATCCGCACATGCGTATTGAAGAAGATCTGAAGTTAGGTTTTAAAGACGTTCTCATCCGCCCTAAACGCTCCACTCTTAAAAGCCGTTCCGATGTTGAACTGGAACGTCAATTCACCTTCAAACATTCAGGTCAGAGCTGGTCCGGCGTGCCAATTATCGCCGCAAATATGGACACCGTAGGTACATTTTCTATGGCCTCTGCGCTGGCTTCTTTTGATATTTTGACTGCTGTGCATAAACACTATTCTGTCGAAGAGTGGCAAGCGTTTATCAACAATTCTTCCGCTGATGTGCTGAAACATGTGATGGTTTCTACCGGTACGTCTGATGCGGATTTCGAAAAAACTAAACAGATTCTCGACCTGAACCCGGCATTAAACTTCGTTTGTATTGATGTGGCGAATGGTTATTCCGAACACTTCGTGCAGTTCGTTGCGAAAGCGCGTGAAGCGTGGCCGACCAAAACCATTTGTGCTGGCAACGTAGTGACTGGTGAAATGTGTGAGGAGCTTATCCTCTCCGGTGCTGATATCGTTAAAGTTGGCATTGGCCCAGGTTCTGTTTGTACAACTCGCGTCAAAACAGGCGTCGGTTATCCGCAGCTTTCTGCGGTAATCGAATGTGCCGATGCGGCGCACGGTCTGGGCGGAATGATCGTCAGCGACGGTGGCTGCACCACGCCGGGCGATGTCGCAAAAGCCTTTGGCGGCGGTGCCGATTTCGTCATGCTTGGCGGCATGCTGGCGGGCCACGAAGAGAGCGGCGGTCGCATCGTTGAGGAGAACGGCGAGAAATTTATGCTGTTCTACGGCATGAGCTCCGAGTCTGCGATGAAACGTCACGTTGGCGGCGTTGCGGAATATCGCGCAGCAGAAGGTAAAACCGTTAAGCTGCCGCTGCGAGGCCCGGTTGAAAATACCGCGCGTGATATTTTGGGCGGCCTGCGTTCAGCTTGTACATACGTTGGGGCTTCACGCCTGAAAGAACTGACCAAGCGCACCACATTTATCCGTGTGCAGGAACAAGAAAACCGCATCTTCAACAACCTGTAATCTTCCAACGCTGGTGTGGAGCAACACGCCAGCGTTATCCCATCCCACTCATCGCATCGCCTAAATGGAAAATTGGCAGATACATCGCCACCACCAGCGTACCGATAATTCCTCCCGTTATGATCAGCAACGCCGGTTCCAGTAAGGCTGCGAGGTTATCCGCCAGCGCCATTGTGTTATCCCGATGATGATGGGCGAGGTTGTCTAACATGAGGTCCAGCGAGCCGGATGCCTCTCCTGTTCTCACTAATTGCAAACAGAGCGGGCTAAACTCCCCGGTATTTTTTAGCGCCAGCCAGATGGGATGACCGTTACTGATATCGTGCTGGATTTGTGTCAGAAGTTGCACCCAGTACGGGCAGCGCATTGTTTCTCTGACGCTCTCTACGCCCTGCAAAAAAGTAATGCCTGCACTTTGTGTCAGCGCCAGAATCGTAAAGATCTGCGTGAGTTTTTGTCCCCGCATCAGTGAACCCATAATCGGGATGCGTAACAGCAATTT
>NZ_CAOLGM010000113.1:0-16104 GCF_948475835.1 uncultured Escherichia sp.
GAAATAAGCCGGAACGGAGATCACCACATCTTTAATCGGACGTTGCAGAAATTCTTCGGCATCTTCTTTTAATGAGCGTAATACCAAAGAGGACAGTTCTGGCGCGTTAAATGTGTCGCTGCCTAACCGCCAGTTGGTATTACTGCCCATTGCACGTTTAAATAACGCTGCCGTTTTATCCGGATGCGAAGTACGCCGTGATACAGCCGGTTTTCCGACTAAAATATGATTATTTTCATCCATGCTAATTATGGATGGTGTTAAATATTCACCGAACTTATTTGGAATTAATTGCGCGGCACCGTCTTTCCAGACGGCAATTAAACTATTGGTAGTGCCGAGATCGATACCAATGGCGAGTTCTGCATTATCCATTGCATTTATATCTTGAAAGAAAAAGAGATAAACAGATTAAGACCACCCAGGTAACGCGTGGTGATCTTAATCAATGACGTGTGTTAAGCGTAAAATTTCAGACGATCAGCCAGTAAATCAACAAAGCCCTGACGATCAACATCGACCATTACAGTGGCATTCGGTTTATTGCCAGTCAGATAATAATAATCAACAACCGTCATACCCTGGCTATATTTCCCCTGTGTTTCCACGCCAACCCAGCGCTCAACAGTGGTAAACAACTCGGGTTTCAACAGCCAGGCGATGGTGCATGGGTCATGCAGCGGTGCACCGACAAAGCCCCATTTTTCGTCTTTATGATATTCGAGGAAGAAATCCAGCAGTTCGGCAACAATGGTTGAAACAGGGTTGCCAATCGCGCGGAAACGCTCGGTGTCTTCAACGTGGATTTGTGCTTTGTGAGTAACATCCAGACCGGCCATCACCACTGGGATCCCTGACTGGAAGACAATTTCTGCCGCTTCCGGGTCAACGTAAATATTAAATTCAGCCGCAGGCGTCCAGTTACCAAGCCCCATTGCGCCGCCCATAATCACGATACGGGCAATTTTGCTATGCAGTTCCGGATGGCTATTGAGCAGCAAGGCAACGTTAGTTTGCGGTCCGGTAGACACAATCGTGACAGGTTCCGCACTTTCGCGCAGCGTTTTCGCCATCAGCTCTACCGCCGTACAGTTTTGCGGTGCGAACGTCGGTTCCGGTAATGCCGGGCCATCCAGACCGCTTTCGCCGTGCACATTGTCCGCGATAATCAACTCACGCATTAACGGTTTTACCGCGCCGCCTGCTACCGGAATATCGGTGCGATTAAGCAAGGTCAGCATACGCAGAACATTGCGTAAGGTTTTTTCTGGTGTCTGGTTTCCGGCGGAAGACGTAATTGCTTTGACATCAAGCTCTGGTGAGGCGAGGGCGAGAACTATTGCGATAGCGTCGTCATGACCTGGGTCGCAATCTAACAGAATTGGCAGTGCCATTGTTGCTCCTTGTTGTGTGCTTCTTTGCGACAAGGGTAACGCCAGGATGTAACAGATACGAGGGGCGAAACGATAAAGCGTGAGATGGCGCGCACTTGGGTATGCGCGCCAGAGTGATTAATGCAGGATTTTCGCGAGGAAGTCTTTCGCGCGGTCCGATTTCGGATCATCGAAGAAAGCGTCTTTCGGCGAGTCTTCGACAATTTTACCCTCGTCCATAAAGATCACCCGATTCGCCACTTTGCGGGCAAAGCCCATTTCGTGGGTCACCACCATCATGGTCATTCCTTCGTTCGCCAGTTCCACCATCACGTCCAGCACTTCGTTGATCATCTCCGGATCCAGCGCCGATGTCGGTTCGTCGAACAGCATCGCAATAGGATCCATACACAACGCGCGAGCGATTGCCACACGCTGCTGCTGACCGCCGGAAAGCTGCGCCGGAAATTTATTGGCATGTGCGGAAAGTCCCACGCGCTCCAGCAATTTCAATGCTTTTTCACGAGCGGGCGCTTTATCGCGTTTAAGCACTTTCACCTGCGCCAGAGTCAGGTTTTCAATAATCGACAAATGGGGGAACAACTCAAAATGCTGGAACACCATCCCGACGCGGGAACGCAGCTTTGCCAGATCGGTTTTCTTGTCATTAACCACGATACCATCGACGGTGATTTCACCTTGCTGCACTGGTTCGAGGCCGTTGACGGTTTTAATCAGCGTTGATTTGCCGGAACCAGACGGGCCGCAAACCACCACCACTTCGCCTTTTTTCACTTCGGTTGAGCAGTCGGTCAGCACCTGAAAGTGACCATACCATTTTGAAACATTTTTCAGGGTAATCATTATGCTGTCCTTCTTTTCAAGTAGCTGACCAACAACGACGCGCTAAGACTAATAACGAAATAAACAAATCCGGCAAATAGGATCATCTCAACCTGCGTACCATCACGCTCACCAATGGTTGAGGCGGTACGGAAGAAATCGGCCAGAGATAACACATACACCAGTGAGGTATCCTGGAACAGTACGATGCCCTGAGTGAGCAGAAGCGGCACCATCGCGCGGAACGCCTGCGGCAGAATAATCAGTTTCATCGACTGCCAGTGAGTCATTCCCAACGCCAGCGCGGCGCTCGACTGACCACGAGAAATACTTTGAATACCAGCACGGATAATCTCTGAATAGTAGGCCGCTTCAAACATTGAAAACGCCACCATCGCCGAAATTAAACGGATATCATTTTTTGGTGATAATCCCAGCACGTTTTGCAGAAAACCTGGCACGATCAGGTAAAACCACAGCAAAACCATAACTAAAGGAATCGAGCGGAATACGTTAACGTAGGCTTTGGCAAACCACGCTACGGGCGCAAAGCTGGACAAGCGCATCACCGCCAGCATGGTGCCCCACAAAATACCAATCACGACTGCCGTGACGGTGATTTTCAGCGTGATCACCAGCCCGTCGAGCAGATATGGCAGGGAAGGGACAATGGAACTCCAGTCAAACTCGTACATTATTTGCCCCCCATGTTGCCAGGCAGGCGAACTTTACGTTCAACCAGCGTCATTACCAGCATGATAACCGCGTTAATCAACACATACGCCAGCGTAATAGCGGTAAACGACTCCCAGGCGTGGGCTGAGTAATCAAGCAATTTACCCGCCTGCGCCGCCATATCCACCAGACCAATAGTCGAGGCGATGGCGGAGTTTTTCACCAGGTTCATCATCTCGGAAGTCATCGGCGGGACGATAACGCGATAAGCATTAGGCAGCAGTACGTATCGATAAGCCTGCGGTAGCGTCAGGCCCATCGCCAGCGCGGCATTTTTTTGCCCACGCGGCAACGACTGAATGGCGGCGCGTACCTGTTCGCAAACACGGGCGGCGGTAAACAGCCCCAGGCAGAGCATGGATGAAAGGAAAAACTGAATATTGGGATCCAGCTCGGCCTTAAACCACATACCGATTTTCTCTGGCAGCAACTCCGGGATCACCAGATACCAGGTAAAGAATTGCACAATCAACGGCACGTTGCGGAACAGTTCGACATACAACGTACCCAGACCGGAGAGAAAACGGTTTGGAACGGTACGTAAAATGCCGAAAAATGAACCGACGAGGAAAGCGATAATCCAGGCGCAGATCGACAAAGCGATCGTCACCTGAAAACCACTCCAGATCCAACCAAGATAGGTGGTGTTGCCGAACGGGGCTTGTTGTAAAAAAATACCCCAGTTCCAGTCTATAGACATAAATCTACTCCAGAAAAAAGAGGGTAGCAGCGTTAACTGCTACCCTCGAAGATTGTTACCCAGCGTATTGCGGTTTTCAGGCCCGATGGGGAACGACCATCAGGCGTATAGTCTGTCCGTGCTACGTAACAATCGAGAGGGCTGGAATTTCCGCCCCTGGTTCTTGTAATTAGTTCAGTGCTTTGTCATTCGGTTCTTTGAACAGTGCTTTCATTTCGTCTGACAGTTCGAAATTCATGTTCAGGTTTTTCGGCGGAATTGGATTTTTGAACCATTTATCAAACCATTTTTCCGCTTCACCGGAAGTCTGCACCTGAGCGATAGTGTCATCCATCAGCTTTTTGAACTGCGGATCATCTTTACGCAACATGCAACCGTAGGCTTCCTGAGACTGCGGCTTGCCGACGATATCCCAGTTGTCTGGTTTCTTCGCTTTCGCACGTTCACCGGCCAGCAGAGCGTCATCCATCATAAAGGCAACGGCACGACCGCTTTCCAGGGTGCGGAAAGAGTCACCGTGATCTTTGGCGCTGATGATGCGCATATTCATTTTTTGCTCTTCATTCAGTTTGTTGAGCAAAACTTCAGAGGTAGTGCCGGAAGTGACGACTACGGCTTTGCCTTTCAGGTCGGCAAAATCTTTGATATCGCCGCCCTTTTTGGTCAACAGGCGCGTACCGACCACGAAAATAGTGTCAGAGAAAGCCGCCTGTTTTTGGCGTTCGACGTTGTTGGTGGTAGAACCACATTCAAAATCGAAAGTGCCGTTTTGCAGCAGTGGAATACGGTTTTGTGAGGTAATCGGAATCAGTTTTACCTGCAAGTCCGGTTTGTTGAGTTTCTTTTTCACTGCTTCAACAATGGCGTTGGAGTAATCCTGCGAATAACCCACCACTTTTTGCTGATTGTCGTAATAAGAGAAAGGTACTGAAGATTCACGGTGACCGACGACAATCACACCGTTTTTGGCGATTTTGTCCAGCGTACTGCCTGCTGCCGGGGCGGCGTCATCTGCCTGTGCCAGTCCTGCGGAAAGCGCCAGGGCGAGGATTGCTGTGGCAGGTTTACGTAATTGCATATCCAACTCCTTTATCTTCTGCGTTAAGAACGCATGGATACCCGTTGTGAGTGTTTGTGTTGTTATCGTCTGCAACTTTATTGTGCAGTGTTGTGCTTGTTAGGTAACATTTAGTTTGGCTAAATGTAAAGATATTGATGTTTTATTGTTTGTTTTTGCGAGGTGCACCGCACCATTCCGAAGCAAAATTCTTAAAATGCACTCTTTTGGTGCTACCGCTGATTTGTGGTGGTGCAACCCGGTTGCGTCGCGGCTGATTTCATTGCTTACACAGTAAATAAAGCAACTTACATGCCAAAAAATACTTAGGGGTGAATTAATTACGATTGTAATTTCAGGCTGAAAAAGTCATATTTCGGACAGAGTTATCTTTTCGGCATGGGACGTTTGCCGGGATGATAACTGTACACGGGAAAAATGCTTTTTACCTGTCTTTTCAAGGAAGAAACACCTTATGTCTGCATCTTCGGTTAAGCCGTTAAATGTTCAATTACCCGCAATAACCCTTATCCTTTTTGCGCTCTGTGTTGGGATATTTTGTTACCTCGCACAATGGATGAGTTATGAAGAAGTCGATCAATCCGCACTCATCCATCTCGGTGCTAACGTTGCTTCTCTCACGTTGTCGGGTGAATCCTGGCGCTTATTTAGCAGTGTCTTTCTGCACAGTAGTTTTTCCCATTTGCTGATGAATATGTTTGCACTCCTGGTGGTGGGGGCAGTGGCGGAACGGATACTGGGAAAATGGCGACTTCTGATTATTTGGTTATTCTCCGGCGTCTTTGGTGGGCTCATCAGCGCCTGTTATGCGTTACGCGATAGTGATCAGATAGTCATCAGCGTTGGGGCGTCCGGGGCAATTATGGGAATAGCTGGCGCTGCGTTAGCAACACAGCTTGCTTCAGGTGCGGACACATACCATAAAAACCAGCGGCGAGTATTTTCTCTGTTGGGTATGGTGGCGCTGACACTGTTGTATGGTGCCCGGCAAGCAGGAATAGATAATGCTTGCCACATTGGCGGCCTGATTGCGGGTGGCGCGTTGGGTTGGCTGAGCGCGCGTTTATCTGGGCAAAACCGACTCGTTACGGAAGGCGGGATTATTGTTGCGGGCAGTCTTCTTCTGACCGGGGCTATCTGGCTTGCGCAGCAGCAGATGGATGAGTCAGTTTTACAAGTCAGGCAAAGCCTGCGTGAAGCGTTTTATCCACAGGAGATTGAACAAGAGCGACGGCAAAAAAAGCAGCAGTTAGCGGAGGAACGCAACGCCCTCAGGGAAACATTATCCGCTCCGGTAAGTCGTGAACAGGCCAGTGGTGATTTGCTCGCTGAGATTGCCGATATCCATGATATGGCGATCAGTCGGGATGGTAATATGTTGTATGCCGCAATTGAAAACACGAACAGCATTGTTGTTTTCGACCTCGGACAAAAGAAAATCCTGCATACCTTTACAGCGCCCATAGCGAAAGAAAAGTCAGTCAAACATTGTGGTGGCTGTAAAGATCAGGGCGTCAGATCGCTGGCATTAAGCCCGGATGAAAAGTTGATTTATGCGACTTCATTTGAAGCGAATGCGTTATCGGTCATTAACGTGGCGACAGGGGAGATTATTCAATCGATTACCACCGGTGCACATCCTGACAGCCTTATCCTCTCGCGTGATGGTACAAAAGCCTGGGTGATGAATCGCACCAGTAATAGTGTGTCAGCGATTGATCTGGTGACTTATCAGCATGTGGCGGATATCCCGCTGGAGAAATACGACGGGACGGGGACGAGTAATAAACCTGGTGCCTGGGTTATGGCTCTTTCCCCGGATGAAAAAATATTGTTGATACCCGGTATGGTCAGAGGTGACATTGTACGCATCAATACCATCACGCATCAGAAAGAAAGCTATCCGGCTAGTGATGCGCGAGGAACGATATCGGCGATGCGTTTTCGACCTGAAAACGGGGATGTAATTTTTGCCGACAGCCAGGGGATTTCACGTATAAGCGTAGGGGATCAACAAGCCAGCATTATGACGCAATGGTGTAGCAGGAGCGTTTATTCCGTTGAGGGTATTAGCCCGGACGGTCAGTATTTAGCGTTGGTGTCATATGGCCTGCAAGGTTATGTCATCCTGCTCAATATTAATGCCGGGCAGATTATTGGCGTTTATCCTGCCAGCTACGTTAATCACCTTCGTTTTTCAGCGGATGGTAGAAAAATATTTGTTATGGCGAAGAACGGGTTGATCCAACTGGACAGGACGCGCTCGCTTGATCCGCAGGCAATTATTCGTCATCCCCAATATGGCAATGTGGCTTGTATCCCTGAACCGTAAGAAAAAGGGGCATGATAACCATGCCCCAAAGCTCAATGAGAAAGTACGTTTTGCTCATGCAGGATACATCAGGCACATCAACGTTTACGTGCTCGCAGACTCATCAGCACAGCGGCAAAACCAAACAGTGCCGTCAGCACCCACAGCGGCCAGTTGCCGGTACGTGCGTATGGTGTGAGTCCGGTGGTCGGCGTCACATTAGTGGGTAACACCTCGCGGGTGAACTGCGGGATCATCGCCTGAATCTCACCCTGCGGGCCAATCACCGCCGTAATGCCGTTGTTGGTGCTGCGCAACAGTGGGCGCGCCAGCTCCAGCGCACGCATTCGCGCCATCTGGAAGTGTTGCCATGGACCAATAGATTTACCAAACCACGCATCGTTGGAGATAGTCAGCAGATAGTCGGTATCCGGGCGGAAGTTATCGCGCACTTGCTCGCCAAGAATGATCTCGTAGCAAATGGCCGCAGTAAGCTCAATACCATTTACCGACAGCGGCGGCTGGATATATGGCCCACGGCTGAACGACGACATCGGCAGATCAAAGAACGGTGCTAACGGACGCAGAATCGACTCCAGCGGGACAAACTCGCCAAACGGCACCAGATGGTTTTTGTTATAGCGATCGGCTGATTCGTAGCTGTACGGTGCACCTTTACCCAGTGTGATGATGGTGTTGTAGGTATCGTAGCGGTTCTGCTTATTGAGACGCGCGTCGACAATCCCGGTTACGAGCGAGCTACCTTTATCGCGCAACTCACCGTCCAGTGCTTTGAGGAACGGTTGCTGATTAATTTCCAGATCGGTTATCGCCGACTCCGGCCAGATAATCAACGATGATTTGCCCATCAGCGGAGCCGTTGCGTTGTAGTAAATCTTCAGCGTATTAAGAAGCTGATCTCCATCCCATTTCAGTGATTGCGGAATATCGCCCTGAACCATCGAAACCTGAATGGTTTTCTCCGGTTGTGGGGTAAACCATTGGATGTAACGCAGCGGGAAGGGTAGGGCAAACAGCACGACGGCCACCACCAGCGGACGCCAGTTGCGTTTGACCAACGCCAGTGCCAGCAGGCCACTAACCATCATCAGCAGGAAGTTAATGGCTTCCACGCCCATTATCGGTGCCAGCCCTTTTAACGGGCCATCAATCTGGCTATAGCCGAACTGTAACCACGGGAAGCCTGTCAGTACCCAACCGCGCAGAAACTCGGTCACTTGCCAGAGAGAAGGGGCGGCAATCGCCACGCGCAGCCAGGTGGTTTTCGGCCACAGACGCGACAGCACGCCAGCAAACAGTCCGGTATACAGCGACAAATACGCCGCCAGCAGCACCACCAGGAAGATGTTAACCGGGCCAGGCATCCCGCCAAAGGTCGCGATGCTGACATAGACCCAGTTAATACCGCTGCCAAAGAGGCCAAATCCCCAGCAAAAGCCAATAGCGGCAGACTGGAGTGGACGGCGGTTAAAGGTCAACGCCTGAAGCCCCATCAACGAAATAATCGCCGCAGGCCAGACGTCGTAAGGAGAGAAGGCCAGCGTTCCGCAGGCACCGAATAATAACGCCAGCAGCAGGCGAATGCGCTGGCGTTCAATTAATGAGGCAAAAGCCATGTAGTTATCTATCCAGTTTCGGTTTTATTCATCCAGCTTCGGCTGGGGTGAGTCATCCGGGATTTTGACATGAACCTGAATAATACGCCGACTGTCGGCCATCGCCACTTTGAACTGGTAACCGTCGATGTCGATAGTTTCGCCACGCGCCGGAAGATGCCCAAATGCCTGCATCACCAGACCACCGATAGTGTCAACCTCTTCATCGCTAAAGTGGGTGCCGAACGCTTCGTTGAAGTCTTCAATGGAAGCCAGTGCGCGCACGGTCCAGGTATGACGACTCAGCTGACGGAAGTCGATATCATCTTCTTCGTCATACTCGTCTTCAATCTCACCAACAATTAGTTCCAGGATGTCTTCAATGGTCACCAGACCGGAAACCCCACCGAATTCGTCAATAACGATCGCCATGTGGTAACGCTGAGAGCGAAACTCTTTCAGCATCCGGTCTACGCGCTTACTTTCAGGAACGACAACCGCCTGACGTAACACTTTGTCCATGCTGAAGGCTTCAGCATCGCTGCGCATAAACGGCAGCAAGTCTTTCGCCATCAGAATCCCTTCAATGTGATCTTTGTCTTCGCTAATCACCGGGAAACGTGAGTGGGCGGACTCGATGATGACATCAAGGCATTCGTCCAGCGTCTGGTTGCGTTTCAGGGTAATCATCTGGGAGCGGGGGATCATGATGTCGCGAACGCGTTGGTCTGCGATGTCCATCACCCCTTCGAGCATATCGCGCGTATCTTCGTCGATAAGGTCGTTCTGCCCGGAATCACGGATCAGCGCCAGCAGTTCGTCACGGTTTTTCGGTTCACCGTGGAAAAGTTGGCTGAGTAACAGGGAGAAAAATCCCTTCTTGTTGCTTATCGTGTCACTACTGTGTGAATTGTCGTCGCTCATGGCGTCGTATGGGTTCTCATGTTAGTTAATCAAAACGCCGTCGTTAATCACCAACGGCGGGGACGTCTGCCAGTCAAATGCCTGGCAAATTATTCTTTCTCGGCAATGTACGGATCCTCATAGCCCAGAGCAAGCATAATCTCTGTTTCGAGGGCTTCCATTTCTTCTGCTTCGTCATCTTCGATGTGATCGTAACCTAACAAATGCAGACTGCCGTGCACCACCATATGCGCCCAGTGCGCCTCCAGTGGTTTGCCTTGCTCCTGAGCTTCCTTCTCAACCACCTGACGGCAGATAACCAGATCGCCCAGTAGCGACATTTCCATGCCAGGCGGCACTTCAAACGGGAAGGAGAGCACGTTGGTCGGCTTATCCTTACCGCGATAGGTCAGATTCAGACTGTGGCTTTCGGCGGTATCGACCACGCGAATAGTCACTTCCGATTCTTCCTGAAACTGCGGGATCACCGCATTCAGCCATGTTTGAAACTGGCTCTCTTCCGGTAACCCGGAATTATCTTCACATGCCAGTTGTAAATCGAGGATCACCTGACTCATTTTTGTTCCTGTTCTTCGCGCTTGCGTTCTGCCGCCAGCGCCGCTTTTCGTTTTTGTTCGGCTTCTTCCCAGGCTTCATAGGCGTTAACGATACGCGCCACCACAGGGTGACGAACCACGTCTTCGCTGTGGAAGAAGTTAAAGCTGATCTCTTCGACATCGGCCAGCACTTCGATGGCGTGACGTAAGCCTGATTTAGTATTACGCGGCAGGTCGATCTGTGTGACGTCGCCGGTGATAACCGCTTTTGAGTTAAAACCGATACGGGTCAGGAACATCTTCATCTGTTCGATGGTGGTGTTCTGGCTCTCATCGAGAATGATAAACGCGTCGTTCAGCGTACGACCACGCATATAGGCCAGCGGCGCGACTTCAATAACGTTGCGCTCAATCAGTTTCTCAACTTTCTCAAAGCCCAGCATTTCAAACAGCGCGTCGTACAGTGGGCGCAGATACGGGTCTACTTTCTGGCTTAAATCGCCAGGCAGGAAGCCCAGTTTCTCACCGGCTTCGACCGCCGGACGAGTCAGCAGAATACGGCGAATTTCCTGACGCTCCAGGGCATCAACTGCTGCAGCGACTGCCAGGTAGGTTTTACCCGTACCCGCCGGGCCAACGCCGAAGGTAATGTCATGGTCGAGAATATTGGCGATGTACTGCGCCTGGTTTGGCGTGCGCGGCTTAATTACGCCGCGTTTGGTTTTGATATTGACCGCTTTGCCGTACTCCGGCACGCTCTCCGCACTTTGCTCCAGTACTCGCGCTTCTTTAATCGCAAGGTGGATCTGTTCCGGTTCGATATCCTGAATCTGACCGCGCATCGGGGCTGTATCGACATACAGGCTACGCAGAATGTCTGCCGCAGCGGTGACGCAAATCGGACGGCCGGTCAGTTTAAAGTGGTTATCGCGGCGATTGATCTCGATGCCGAGACGGCGTTCGAGCTGCTTGATGTTGTCATCAAACGGGCCGCACAGGCTCAACAGACGCGCGTTGTCTGCTGGCTCCAGGGTGATTTCGCGAGTGTCTATGTTCAAACCGTTCCTCTTATCTGTATGCCGCCGGAAGCTGAACATTCACCGGCCTATAAGGAAATTATTCACGCCACAGGAAAAAGGCGCAAGCATTGCGATAAAGATGGGGATAAAGAGAGAAAAAACAAGGCCCACCGGAACGGCAGGCCTGAGAATTACGGCTGATAATAACCCACGCCAAGGTCGTTTTCTTTGCGGGTGCGGGCAATCACCGACTCCGGTGTTTCTGCCATGCGCAGACCCATTTCATCTTCAGTTCGCACCACTTTACCGCGCAGAGAGTTCGGGTAGACGTCGGTAATTTCTACATCGACGAATTTACCGATCATATCCGGCGTGCCTTCGAAGTTGACCACGCGGTTATTTTCGGTACGCCCGGAAAGCTCCATGATGCTCTTACGCGAAGTCCCTTCTACCAGAATACGCTGGGTGGTGCCGAGCATCCGGCGGCTCCATGCCATCGCTTGCTGATTGATACGTTCTTGCAGAATATACAGACGTTGCTTCTTCTCTTCTTCCGGAACATCATCAACCATATCGGCGGCTGGTGTACCCGGACGTGCAGAGAAGATAAAGCTGTAGCTCATGTCGAAATTGACGTCGGCAATCAGCTTCATCGTTTTCTCGAAGTCTTCGGTGGTTTCGCCAGGGAAGCCAACAATGAAGTCAGAACTGATCTGAATATCCGGACGCGCCGCACGCAGTTTACGGATGATCGCTTTGTACTCCAGCGCCGTGTGAGTACGGCCCATCAGGTTCAGAATGCGATCGGAACCGCTTTGTACCGGCAGATGCAGGAAGCTCACCAGCTCAGGCGTGTCGCGGTACACTTCGATGATATCGTCGGTGAATTCGATCGGATGGCTGGTGGTAAAGCGAATACGATCGATCCCGTCGATCGCAGCAACCAGACGCAGCAGATCGGCAAACGATCCGGTGGTGCCGTCGTAGTTTTCACCACGCCAGGCGTTCACGTTCTGACCGAGCAGGTTGACTTCACGCACGCCCTGAGCAGCAAGCTGGGCAATCTCAAACAGAATATCGTCAGACGGACGGCTTACCTCTTCACCACGGGTGTAAGGCACCACGCAGTAGGTACAATATTTATTGCAGCCTTCCATGATGGAGACAAACGCGGTCGGCCCTTCGGCGCGCGGTTCCGGTAGACGGTCAAACTTCTCGATTTCCGGGAAGCTGATATCTACAACCGGGCTGCGGTCGCCGCGCACGGAGTTGATCATCTCCGGCAGACGGTGCAGCGTTTGCGGCCCAAAAATAATATCGACATAGTGGGCGCGCTGGCGAATGTGCTCGCCTTCTTGCGATGCCACGCAGCCACCGACGCCGATAATCAGGTCTGGATTCTTCTCTTTTAACAGTTTCCAGCGACCCAACTGATGGAAGACTTTTTCCTGAGCCTTCTCGCGGATTGAGCAGGTGTTCAGCAGCAGCACATCCGCTTCTTCCGCCACGTCGGTCAGTTGATAGCCGTGGGTGGCATCCAGCAGATCGGCCATCTTCGATGAATCGTACTCGTTCATCTGACAGCCCCAGGTTTTAATATGGAGTTTTTTGGTCATCGACTTGCTCTTGCGAAATAGTAGCCAGGAATGCAGGGCGCATAGTGTAATGCTTTGCTGCCGTTGTGACCAGTATGAGCGTTATCAGCCCTTGGGGGTAAAAATCCTGTAAACTTAAAGCATATTGCTAACAGGATGATTGACCATGACAAATCAACCAACGGAAATTGCCATTGTCGGCGGAGGAATGGTCGGCGGCGCACTGGCGCTGGGGCTGGCACAGCACGGATTTTCGGTAACGGTGATCGAGCACGCAGAACCTGCACCGTTTGTCGCTGATAGCCAACCGGACGTGCGGATCTCGGCGATCAGCGCCGCATCGGTATCATTGCTTAAAGGGTTAGGGGTCTGGGATGCAGTACAGGCTATGCGTTGCCATCCTTACCGCAGACTGGAAACGTGGGAGTGGGAAACGGCGCATGTGATGTTTGACGCCGCTGAACTTAAGCTGCCGCTGCTTGGCTATATGGTGGAAAACACCGTCCTGCAACAGGCATTGTGGCAGGCGCTGGAAGCTCATCCGAAAGTAACGTTACGTGTGCCAGGCTCGCTGATTGCATTACATCGAGATAATGATCTTCAGGAGCTGGAACTGAAGGGCGGTGAAGTGATTCGCGCGAAGCTGGTGATTGGTGCTGACGGCGCAAATTCGCAGGTGCGGCAGATGGCGGGAATTGGCGTTCATGCCTGGCAGTATGCGCAGTCGTGTATGTTGATTAGCGTACAGTGTGAGAACGATCCCGGCGACAGCACCTGGCAGCAATTTACCCCGGACGGACCGCGTGCGTTTCTGCCGTTGTTTGATAACTGGGCATCGCTGGTGTGGTATGACTCTCCGGTGCGTATTCGCCAGTTGCAGAATATGAATATGGCGCAACTCCAGGCGGAAATCGCGAAGCATTTCCCGTCGCGTCTGGGTTACGTTACACCGCTTGCCGCTGGTGCGTTTCCGCTGACGCGCCGACATGCGTTGCAGTATGTGCAGCCGGGGCTTGCGCTGGTGGGCGATGCCGCGCATACCATCCATCCGCTGGCGGGGCAGGGGGTGAATCTTGGTTATCGTGATGTCGATGCCCTGATTGATGTTCTGGTGAATGCCCGCAGCTACGGTGAAGCGTGGGCCAGTTATCCTGTCCTCAAGCGTTACCAGATGCGGCGCATGGCGGATAACTTCATTATGCAAAGTGGTATGGATCTGTTTTATGCCGGATTCAGTAATAATCTGCCGCCGCTGCGTTTTGTGCGTAATCTTGGTTTGATGGCGGCGGAGCGTGCTGGCGTGTTGAAACGTCAGGCGCTGAAATATGCGTTAGGGTTGTAGCCTTACAACATTGCCGGATGCGTGCCAACCGTAGGTCGGATAAGACGCGGCAGCGTCGCATCCGACATTGAAGGATAAGACGTGTCAACATCGCATTCGACATTGAATGAACGCAGAAAAGCAAAAAGCTCGCCGAAGCGAGCTTTTTTAATGTGGCTGGGGTACGAGGATTCGAACCTCGGAATGCCGGAATCAGAATCCGGTGCCTTACCGCTTGGCGATACCCCAACAAATTGGTTTTTGAATTTGCCGAACGTATTCGACACATTCAGAATTTGGTGGCTACGACGGGATTCGAACCTGTGACCCCATCATTATGAGTGATGTGCTCTAACCAACTGAGCTACGTAGCCATCTTTTTTTTCGCGATACCTTATCGGCGTTGCGGGGCGCATTATGCGTATAGAGCCTTGCAGCGTCAACCTCTTTTTCAAGGAAAATTGCTCGAAAGTGACTGTTTGGTTAGGTTGCGAACAGCGTGGCGCTATATTCGTCAATTATTGTTTACTTTGTGTTTTTTCCCCACCCTACAGCCATTCTTTTGTCGTACAGGATGAAATTCGGAATTCAACAATAGTGGTGGGAAATTAATCTATGAAATACTGGCCTACAGTGATGAGTTGTCAAACAGTGATGTGGCAAACCCGGAACATTTCCTTACTGCATATCAGAATTAACAAGCACCTCAATAACTGAAACAGCCCCGGATTTCACCGGGGCTGTTTCGCATTTCTTACTTATACGCCGACTGGTGAACGCCAACCGCACGACCAGACGGATCGTCCATTTTCTTGAACGCCTCATCCCACTCAATCGCTTTAGCGGAAGAACACGCGACGGAAGGACCGCCAGGCACGCACTCAGCGGCGCTCGGAAGCGGGAACAGTTCTTCAAAGATCTCCCGGTACAGATACGCTTCTTTTGAGGTTGGCGTGTTGTACGGGAAGCGGAAGCGGGCAGTTTCCAGTTGCTGATCAGAAACCTGCTGCGCCGCCACTTCTTTCAGGGTGTCGATCCAACTGTAACCGACGCCATCGGAGAACTGCTCTTTCTGCCGCCAGGCCACGCTTGCGGGCAGGTATGACTCAAAACATTCACGCAGGATGTGTTTTTCCATTTTGCCGTTACCGCACATTTTATCCTGCGGGTTAATGCGCATCGCCACATCAAGGAATTTTTTGTCGAGGAACGGAACGCGTGCTTCCACGCCCCAGGCTGACATCGCTTTGTTGGCGCGCGCGCAGTCATACATATGCAGGGCCAGCAGTTTACGCACCGTCTCTTCATGCAGTTCTTTGGCATTCGGTGCTTTGTGGAAGTAAAGATAACCGCCAAACACTTCATCAGAACCTTCACCGGACAGCACCATTTTAATGCCCATTGCCTTGATCTTACGCGACATTAAATACATCGGTGTTGAAGCGCGAATAGTTGTCACATCATAGGTTTCGATGTGGTAAATCACGTCGCGGATGGCATCCAGACCTTCCTGTACAGTGAAGTGAATTTCGTGATGCACCGTGCCCAGATGGTTTGCCACTTCCTGGGCTGCTTTCAGATCCGGTGAACCCGGCAGACCTACAGCAAAGGAGTGTAATTGCGGCCACCAGGCTTCAGAGCGTTCCTGATCTTCCACGCGACGGGCGGCGTATTTCTTGGTGATCGCGGAAATAATTGAGGAATCCAGACCACCCGAGAGCAGCACACCGTAAGGAACGTCAGACATCAGATGGCTTTTAACGGAATCTTCCAGTGCCTGACGCAGCTCGTTTTTGTCGGTCACGTTATCTTTCACTGCATCAAAGTCGAACCAGTCGCGATGATAATAAGAACGGATTTCGCCGTCCTGACTCCACAAATAGCTCCCCGCCGGGAACTCTTTAATCGTGCGGCAAACTGGCACCAGGGCTTTCATTTCTGAGGCCACATACAGCTGACCGTGCTCGTCATAGCCCATATACAGTGGGATGATCCCCAGATGGTCGCGACCAATCAGATATGCATCTTTTTCGCTGTCGTACAGGGCAAAGGC
>NZ_CAOLGM010000114.1:0-15996 GCF_948475835.1 uncultured Escherichia sp.
GTATATTTTAATTAAATATAATTGGAATGTATTTTTATTCTATAAACAATATCTTGGGGAATGGATTCTATATGGGGAATGGTAACTTTTGGCAGTTGTTCTTGGGTAAAGAACCTTACAGCAAAAAATCTGATTTTGTTAAGGCATGGTTATTGTGGTGGGCTATTACCATCCTTGTTCTATTTATTTTAAGCCTGACTACGACATTAAATTTAAGAAGTATAGGTATAGGGTTAAGTTTTGGGTTTTGTCAAATCCTTGGTAGATATACGATGTCTCTAGGATGGAGTAAGTACTGGGGAGTTTTGGGGGTACTTCCTGTAACAAATATTGTTCTTTTTCTTATCTTAATTTTTTTCAAAAAAAGATAAATAAGTCAGTGGGTAGGCTCATTAAACGGCCTACCCATGTTAATTCTTAACTTTTTCTACGCTGCGTATAAATCGCATCCATCACAAAAATTGCCAGCGCCACCCAAATAAAGGCGAAAGTCACCATCTTATCGGCACCCGGTTTTTCACCATAAAACGTCACAGCCAGCAGGAACATCAGCGTCGGGCCAATGTACTGGAAAAAGCCTAACGTTGAGAGACGCAAGCGCGTGGCAGCGGCGGTAAAACACAACAGCGGTACGGTAGTGACAATACCGGCGGCGATCAGCAGTAAATTCAGCGACATCGGGTTTTGCCCCATATGGCTGGTTGAGCTGTCGGCAATAGCAAACAGGTAAATTGCCGCCACGGGCAGCAGCCACATGGTTTCGATTAACATGCCGGTTTGCGCTTCAACGGCAATCTTCTTGCGTACCAGACCGTAGAAGGCAAAACTAAATGCCAGTCCCAGCGCGATAATAGGTAGCGAACCAAAAGTCCACAGCTGGACTAACACGCCACATATCGCCAGAATCACCGCCAGCCATTGCATCCGGCGGAATCGCTCGCCGAGGAAAATCATCCCCAGCACAATGTTCACCAGCGGGTTAATAAAGTAACCAAGGCTCGCTTCCAGCATATGGTGATTGTTCACCGCCCAGATAAACAGTAGCCAGTTGCCACCAATCAGCACGGCAGAGACTGCCAGCATAAAAATTTTCTGTGGCGTCTGAATCAGCGTTTTTAAATAGGACCACTGGCGGCAAATACTCATCAGCACCACCATAAAGAAAAACGACCAGATCACGCGATGCGTCAGGATTTCATCGGCGGGCACGTAGTAAATCAACTTGAAGTACGCTGGCGCAATACCCCAAATAAAATAAGCGGCAAGAGCGAGTAATACGCCCTGCCGCGTTTGTTTTGCATCCATCGGGAATACTCATTTTTAATTGGTAACAGCAGTTTACCTGCTTTTATGTCTTCAACCTACCATATAGGTGGCGGTGGCACTGGCAATATAAAGCTGTTCTTCATTGTGTAATTCAACGCGGGCGACGGCGACTTTATTGCCTGCACGCAACAGGCTACTGGTAGCAGTAAAACGCTCGCCCCTGCCTGGGCGCAGATAATCAACGCGAAGATCAATGGTCCCCATCCGCGATAGCCGCTGGCGTAGTTCATCTTCACTGATGGTTTCGTGGCGGGTTAAGGTACTTCCCACGCACACCAGACCGGCGGCGACATCCAGCGCCGACGCAATGACCCCGCCGTGCAAAATGCTTTGCGCCCAGTTGCCCACCATCATTGGCTGATTTTTAAAGGCCAGCTGTGCGAACTCTTTTTCGTAACGCTCCAGTTCCATCCCCAATGCGCGGTTAAATGGCATGTGATAAACAAACATCTCACCCACTAATTTCAGGGCTTGTTCAGCAGTCAGTACGGCAGACATATCATCCTTACACTTCATTGGTTAATGAAATGTTGATTTTATGCTTCTTTGTTGTTGGTTTCTACTTTAGGAAGGGATAACTAACGGCAATGGAGTTAAGTATGTAAAATAGCCCGCAGAAAAACATTCACCTTATCAATAATTCGTTACGGAGAACACGACCGATGCGGACTCTGCAGGGCTGGTTGTTGCCGGTGTTTATGTTGCCTATGGCAGTATATGCACAAGAGGCAACGGTGAAAGAGGTGCATGACGCGCCAGCGGTGCGTGGCAGTATTATCGCCAATATGCTGCAGGAGCATGACAATCCGTTCACGCTCTATCCTTATGACACCAACTACCTCATCTACACACAAACCAGCGATCTGAATAAAGAAGCGATTGCCAGTTACGACTGGGCGGAAAATGCGCGTAAGGATGAAGTAAAGTTTCAGTTGAGCCTGGCATTTCCACTGTGGCGTGGGATTTTAGGCCCGAACTCGGTGTTGGGTGCATCTTATACGCAAAAATCCTGGTGGCAACTGTCCAATAGCGAAGAGTCTTCACCGTTTCGTGAAACCAACTACGAACCGCAATTGTTCCTCGGTTTTGCCACCGATTACCGTTTTGCAGGTTGGACGCTGCGCGATGTGGAGATGGGGTATAACCACGACTCTAACGGGCGTTCAGACCCGACCTCCCGCAGCTGGAACCGCCTTTATACTCGCCTGATGGCAGAAAACGGTAACTGGCTGGTAGAAGTGAAGCCGTGGTATGTGGTGGGTAATACTGACGATAACCCGGATATCACCAAATATATGGGTTACTACCAGCTTAAAATCGGCTATCACCTCGGTGATGCGGTGCTCAGTGCGAAAGGACAGTACAACTGGAACACCGGCTACGGCGGCGCGGAGTTAGGCTTAAGTTACCCGATCACCAAACATGTGCGCCTTTATACTCAGGTTTACAGCGGCTATGGCGAATCGCTCATCGACTATAACTTCAACCAGACCCGTGTCGGTGTGGGAGTTATGCTAAACGATTTGTTTTGATGAACGGTTGAGTGGTTGGCAAATCTGGAATCCAGCATCCAGGATTACCCTCTCAGAGACTAAAAGCATTGCAGTTTCTCGCGCAGGCGCTGAAAATAGCGCCTGTTTTTATTTCAGGCAATCGGGGTGAATGTGGCGCAGGCGGAAGTGTTGAATCTGGAGTCCGGAGCTAAACAGGTTTTACAAGAAACCTTTGGCTACCAACAGTTTCGCCCCGGCCAGGAAGAAATTATCGACACTGTGCTTTCCGGTCGCGATTGCCTGGTCGTCATGCCCACCGGTGGCGGAAAATCCCTTTGCTATCAAATTCCTGCCTTATTGCTAAACGGCCTTACCGTGGTTGTTTCACCGCTGATTTCGTTGATGAAAGATCAGGTGGATCAACTGCAAGCCAACGGCGTGGCGGCGGCGTGCCTTAACTCGACGCAAACCCGCGAACAGCAACTTGAAGTGATGACAGGCTGCCGCACCGGGCAAATTCGTCTGCTTTATATCGCCCCGGAACGCCTGATGCTGGATAACTTTCTTGAGCATCTGGCGCACTGGAATCCGGTGTTATTAGCCGTTGATGAAGCGCACTGTATCTCCCAATGGGGCCACGATTTCCGCCCGGAATATGCCGCGCTCGGTCAGTTGCGCCAGCGGTTCCCGACGCTGCCGTTTATGGCGCTGACCGCCACAGCCGACGACACCACGCGCCAGGATATCGTGCGCCTGCTGGGGCTGAACGATCCGCTGATTCAAATCAACAGTTTTGACCGTCCGAATATTCGCTACATGCTGATGGAGAAGTTCAAACCGCTCGATCAGTTGATGCGCTACGTGCAGGAACAGCGCGGTAAGTCAGGCATTATCTACTGCAACAGCCGCGCGAAAGTAGAAGACACCGCTGCGCGCCTGCAAAGCAAGGGAATTAGCGCGGCGGCCTATCATGCCGGGCTGGAAAATAATGTTCGCGCCGATGTGCAGGAAAAATTCCAGCGCGATGACCTGCAAATTGTGGTGGCGACGGTGGCGTTCGGCATGGGCATCAATAAACCAAACGTTCGCTTCGTGGTCCACTTTGATATTCCGCGCAATATCGAATCCTATTATCAGGAAACCGGTCGCGCCGGGCGTGATGGCCTGCCCGCGGAAGCGATGCTGTTTTACGATCCGGCCGATATGGCGTGGCTGCGCCGTTGTCTGGAAGAGAAGCCGCAGGGGCAGTTGCAGGATATCGAACGTCATAAACTCAATGCGATGGGCGCTTTTGCCGAAGCGCAAACTTGCCGTCGTCTGGTACTGCTGAACTATTTTGGCGAAGGGCGTCAGGAGCCGTGCGGGAACTGCGATATCTGCCTCGATCCGCCGAAACAGTACGACGGTTCAACCGATGCTCAGATTGCCCTTTCCACCATTGGTCGTGTGAATCAGCGTTTTGGTATGGGCTATGTGGTGGAAGTGATTCGCGGCGCTAATAACCAGCGTATCCGCGACTATGGTCATGACAAACTAAAAGTCTACGGTATGGGCCGTGATAAAAGTCATGAACATTGGGTGAGCGTGATCCGCCAGCTGATTCACCTCGGTCTGGTGACGCAAAATATTGCCCAGCATTCTGCCCTACAACTGACAGAGGCTGCGCGTCCGGTGCTGCGCGGCGAATCCTCTTTGCAACTTGCCGTGCCGCGTATCGTGGCGCTCAAACCGAAAGCGATGCAGAAATCGTTCGGCGGCAACTATGATCGCAAACTGTTCGCCAAATTACGCAAACTGCGTAAATCGATAGCCGATGAAAGTAATGTCCCGCCGTACGTGGTGTTTAACGACGCAACCTTGATTGAGATGGCTGAACAGATGCCGATCACCGCCAGCGAAATGCTCAGCGTTAACGGCGTTGGGATGCGCAAGCTGGAACGCTTTGGCAAACCGTTTATGGCGCTGATTCGTGCGCATGTTGATGGCGATGACGAAGAGTAGTCAGCAGCATAAAAAAGTGCCAGTATGAAGACTCCGTAAACGTTTCCCCCGCGAGTCAAATGTATGTTGATGTTATTTCTCACCGTCGCCATGGTGCACATTGTGGCGCTTATGAGCCCCGGTCCCGATTTCTTTTTTGTCTCTCAGACCGCTGTCAGTCGTTCCCGTAAAGAAGCGATGATGGGCGTGCTGGGCATTACCTGCGGCGTAATGGTTTGGGCTGGGATTGCGCTGCTTGGCCTGCATTTGATTATCGAAAAAATGGCCTGGCTGCATACGCTGATTATGGTGGGCGGTGGCCTGTATCTCTGCTGGATGGGTTACCAGATGCTACGCGGTGCACTGAAAAAAGAGGCGGTTTCTGCACCTGCGCCACAGGTCGAGCTGGCGAAAAGTGGGCGCAGTTTCCTGAAAGGTTTACTGACCAATCTCGCTAATCCGAAAGCGATTATCTACTTTGGCTCGGTGTTCTCATTGTTTGTCGGTGATAACGTTGGCACTACCGCGCGCTGGGGCATTTTTGCGCTGATCATTGTCGAAACGCTGGCGTGGTTTACCGTCGTTGCCAGCCTGTTTGCCCTGCCGCAAATGCGCCGTGGTTATCAACGTCTGGCGAAGTGGATTGATGGTTTTGCCGGGGCGTTATTTGCCGGATTTGGCATTCATTTGATTATTTCGCGGTGATGCCAGACGCGTCTTCAGAGTAAGTCGGATAAGGCGTTTACGCCGCATCCGACATTATTTTTCACGCATGCCTCGCCGATGCTAACAGCGCTCCCACCAGCATAAACAACGAGCCGAAAATCTTATTCAGCGCCTTCATCTGCTTTGGTCCTTTAATCCATAGAGCAATCCGTTGAGCAAGGGTGGCGTAACCGATCATCACAATAATATCGACCACAATAGTGGTGACGCCGAGCACGATATACTGCATCAGTTGCGGCTGTTGCGGCATGATGAATTGCGGAAATAGCGCCGCCAGAAACACAATACTTTTGGGATTGGTGAGATTCACAAAAACTGCGCGCTGGAACAAATGTCGACGCGATTGAGTAGAGGCCAGCGATTTAAGGTCAATTGCACCAGCGGCGCGCCACTGCTGGATTCCCAGCCAAATCAAGTAAGCCGCGCCTGCCCACTTCAACACTTCAAACGCAATCACTGAGCGGGAAAATAGCGTCCCCAACCCCACGCCAACCAGCACAATATGAATCGCCAGTCCGGTCTGAAGCCCAGCAATAGACGCCACCGCGCCGCGATAACCGTGGTTGAGCGAGGTGGTCATAGTGTTGATTGCACCAGAGCCTGGCGACAGGCTTAAAATGATCGATGTCAGCAGGTAGGCAAACCACCATTCTAAGGTCATGATGAACTCCCGGTGTGTCTATTTTTGTGCCACAATACGCTACTGTCGCAGCGTTGTGTCAGGCACGCTAAAAAAAACGATTTTACGTGGTTTAAGAGGCAGATTACCCGATGTTTCAGCAGCAAAAAGACTGGGAAACAAGAGAAAACGCGTTTGCTGCTTTTACCATGGGACCGCTGACTGATTTCTGGCGTCAGCGTGATGAAGCAGAGTTTACTGGTGTGGATGACATTCCGGTGCGCTTTGTCCGTTTTCGCGCACAGCACCATGACCGGGTGGTAGTCATCTGCCCGGGGCGTATTGAGAGCTACGTAAAATATGCGGAACTGGCCTATGACCTGTTCCATTTGGGGTTTGATGTCTTAATCATCGACCATCGCGGGCAGGGACGTTCCGGTCGCCTGTTAGCCGATCCGCATCTCGGGCATGTTAATCGCTTTAATGATTATGTTGATGATCTGGCGGCATTCTGGCAGCAGGAGGTTCAGCCCGGTCCGTGGCGTAAACGCTATATACTGGCACATTCGATGGGCGGTGCGATCTCCACATTATTTCTGCAACGCCATCCAGGTGTATGTGACGCCATTGCGCTAACTGCGCCAATGTTTGGGATCGTGATTCGTATGCCGTCATTTATGGCACGGCAGATCCTCAACTGGGCCGAAGCGCATCCACGTTTCCGTGATGGCTATGCAATAGGCACCGGGCGCTGGCGCGCGTTGCCGTTTGCTATCAACGTACTGACCCACAGCAGACAGCGATATCGACGTAACTTACGCTTCTATGCTGATGACCCAACGATTCGCGTCGGTGGGCCGACCTACCATTGGGTACGCGAAAGTATTCTGGCTGGCGAACAGGTGTTAGCCGGTGCGGGTGATGACGCCACGCCAACGCTTCTCTTACAAGCTGAAGAGGAACGCGTGGTGGATAACCGCATGCATGACCGTTTTTGTGAACTCCGCACCGCCGCGGGCCATCCTGTCGAAGGAGGACGACCGTTGGTAATTAAAGGTGCTTACCATGAGATCCTTTTTGAAAAGGACGCAATGCGCTCAGTCGCGCTCCACGCCATTGTTGATTTTTTCAACAGGCATAACTCACCCAGCGGAAACCGCTCTACAGAGGTTTAAATTTCTTATGTACCAGGTTGTTGCGTCTGATTTAGATGGCACGTTACTTTCTCCCGACCATACGTTATCCCCTTACGCCAAAGAAACCCTGAAGCTGCTCACCGCGCGCGGCATCAACTTTGTGTTTGCGACCGGTCGTCACCACGTTGATGTGGGGCAAATTCGCGATAATCTGGAGATCAAGTCGTACATGATCACCTCCAACGGCGCGCGCGTTCACGATCTGGATGGCAATCTGATTTTTGCTCATAACCTGGATCGCGACATTGCCAGCGATCTGTTTGGCGTAGTCAACGACAATCCGGACATCATTACTAACGTTTATCGCGACGACGAATGGTTTATGAATCGCCATCGCCCGGAAGAGATGCGCTTTTTTAAAGAAGCGGTGTTCAAATATGCGCTGTATGAGCCTGGATTACTGGAGCCGGAAGGCGTCAGCAAAGTGTTCTTCACCTGCGATTCCCATGAACAACTGCTGCCGCTGGAGCAGGCGATTAACGCTCGCTGGGGCGATCGCGTCAACGTTAGTTTCTCTACCTTAACCTGCCTGGAAGTGATGGCTGGCGGCGTTTCAAAAGGCCATGCCCTGGAAGCGGTAGCGAAGAAACTGGGCTACAGCCTGCAAGATTGTATTGCCTTTGGCGATGGAATGAACGATGCCGAAATGCTGTCGATGGCGGGTAAAGGCTGCATTATGGGCAGCGCGCATCAGCGCCTGAAAGATCTGCATCCCGAGCTGGAAGTGATTGGTACTAACGCCGAAGACGCAGTGCCGCATTATCTGCGTAAACTCTATTTATCGTAATCGTTCTTTATTTGGTCAGTTGTCAACCTGATACTTCGCTACAATGGATACTCGTTAATCAAAGAGTTTTCCATTGTGGCGCTACTTATCATCACCACGATTCTGTGGGCCTTCTCCTTTAGCTTTTATGGCGAGTACCTTGCGGGGCACGTCGATAGCTATTTTGCGGTGCTGGTGCGCGTTGGCCTGGCGGCACTCGTTTTTCTGCCGTTTCTGCGTACCCGTGGCAATAGCCTGAAAACAGTCGGCCTGTATATGCTGGTGGGCGCGATGCAGCTTGGCGTGATGTATATGCTGAGTTTCCGCGCTTATCTCTATCTGACGGTTTCCGAACTGCTGCTGTTCACCGTACTGACGCCGCTCTACATCACGCTGATTTATGACATCATGAGTAAGCGCCGTCTGCGCTGGGGATATGCTTTTAGTGCCTTGTTGGCGGTGATTGGTGCCGGGATTATTCGCTATGATCAGGTCACCGACCATTTCTGGACTGGCTTGTTGCTGGTGCAACTCTCCAATATCACTTTTGCCATCGGCATGGTGGGTTACAAACGCCTGATGGAAACTCGCCCGATGCCGCAGCATAACGCCTTTGCGTGGTTCTATCTTGGCGCGTTCCTGGTGGCGGTAATTGCATGGTTCTTGCTGGGAAATGCGCAGAAAATGCCGCAAACCACGTTGCAATGGGGCATTCTGGTGTTTCTTGGCGTGGTGGCTTCCGGGATTGGCTACTTTATGTGGAACTACGGCGCGACGCAGGTGGACGCCGGAACGCTGGGAATTATGAATAATATGCACGTTCCGGCAGGGCTGCTGGTAAACCTGGCTATCTGGCACCAACAGCCGCACTGGCCAACGTTTATTACAGGCGCGCTGGTGATCCTGGCCTCACTGTGGGTGCATCGTAAGTGGGTCGCTCCGCGCTCTTCACAAACGGCAGATGATCGCAGGCGTGATTGCGCGCTGAGCGAATAAACGCTTCCGTAACTGGCTGACGCTGCTCGCCATCGCGCACGGCGGCGTACAGTCGGCTCCACAAGCCTTCGCCCAGGGTTTTGGTCACCACCAGACCCTGGCGCTCAAAACTCTCTACTACCCAATGCGGTAGCGCGGCAATACCCATCCGCGCGGCAACCATCTGAATCAACAATAAGGTGTTATCGACGCTTTTTAGTGACGGACTGACGCCTGCCGGCTGAAGAAAATGCCGCCAGACATCCAGTCGACTACGCTGCACCGGATAAATTAATAGCGTCTCGCTGGCGAGATCTTCCGGTGTAATACGCGTTTTTGCCGCCAGTGGATGGTCAGGTGCTAACACCAGACGCACTTCATAGTCGAACATCGGCGAATAATGCAGACCACTGCGCGGCAGAATATCGGACGTCATTACCAGATCCAGCTCGCCCTGTTGCAACGCGGGCTGCGGGTCAAACGTCACGCCCGATTTAAAATCCATCTCTACCTGCGGCCAGTTCTTATGGAAATTTTCTAACGCGGGCGTCAGCCACTGAATACAGCTATGGCACTCAATGGCAATGCGCAGACGCGTCTGCTGCGGTTCATTGCAGGCTTGCAGTGCCTGGCTAATTTGCGGCAGCACCTGGTTTGCCAGTTGCAACAGGATTTCTCCCTGCGGTGTAAAGCGTAGCGGCTGGCTCTTACGCACAAATAGCCGGAAGCCAAGGCGTTGTTCCAGATCGCTAAACTGGTGAGACAGGGCGGATTGCGTCTGATGCAACGTCGCCGCAGCGGCTGCGAGAGAGCCGCAGTTCCGCAACGCTTGTAGCGTTTTCAGGTGTTTTACTTCGATCATGAAAGTCCTTCACTTCGGCATGAATAATTTGCGCTTGAGGAATATACAGTAACCGCCAATTATGGATGTGTAAACATCTGGACGGCTAAATACTAAAAATTCCATAAGGGGCATATCATATAATGACAATTCTTAATCACACCCTCGGTTTCCCTCGCGTTGGCCTGCGTCGCGAGCTGAAAAAAGCGCAAGAAAGTTATTGGGCGGGGAACTCCACGCGTGAAGAACTGCTGACAGTAGGGCGTGAACTGCGTGCTCGTCACTGGGATCAACAAAAGCAAGCGGGTATCGACCTGCTGCCGGTGGGCGATTTTGCCTGGTACGATCATGTTCTGACCACCAGTCTGCTGCTGGGTAATGTTCCGCCACGTCATCAGAACAAAGACGGTTCGGTAGATATCGACACCCTGTTCCGTATTGGTCGTGGACGTGCGCCGACTGGCGAACCTGCGGCGGCAGCGGAAATGACCAAATGGTTTAACACCAACTATCACTACATGGTGCCGGAATTCGTTAAAGGCCAACAGTTCAAACTGACCTGGACGCAGCTGCTGGAGGAAGTGGACGAGGCGCTGGCGCTGGGCCACAACGTTAAGCCTGTGCTGCTGGGGCCGGTTACTTACCTGTGGCTGGGGAAAGTGAAAGGTGAACAGTTTGACCGCCTTAGCCTGCTGAACGACATTCTGCCGGTTTATCAGCAAGTGCTGGCAGAACTGGCGAAACGCGGCATCGAGTGGGTACAGATTGATGAACCCGCGCTGGTACTGGAACTACCACAGGCGTGGCTGGACGCATACAAACCCGCTTACGACGCGCTCCAGGGACAGGTGAAACTGCTGCTGACCACCTATTTTGAAGGCGTAACGCCAAATCTCGACACGATTACTGCGCTGCCTGTTCAGGGTCTGCATGTTGACCTCGTACATGGTAAAGATGACGTTGCTGAACTGCACAAGCGCCTGCCTTCTGACTGGTTGCTGTCTGCGGGTCTGATCAATGGTCGTAACGTCTGGCGCGCCGATCTTACCGAGAAATATGCGCAAATTAAGGACATTGTCGGCAAACGTGATTTGTGGGTGGCATCTTCCTGCTCGTTGCTGCACAGCCCCATCGACCTGAGCGTGGAAACGCGTCTTGATGCAGAAGTGAAAAGCTGGTTTGCCTTCGCCCTACAAAAATGCCATGAACTGGCACTGCTGCGCGATGCGCTGAACAGTGGTGACACGGCAGCTCTGGCAGAGTGGAGCGCCCCGATTCAGGCACGTCGTCACTCTACCCGCGTACATAATCCGGCGGTAGAAAAGCGTCTGGCGGCGATCACCGCCCAGGACAGCCAGCGTGCGAATGTCTATGAAGTGCGTGCCGAAGCCCAGCGTGCGCGTTTTAAACTGCCAGCGTGGCCGACCACCACGATTGGTTCTTTCCCGCAAACCACGGAAATTCGTACCCTGCGTCTGGATTTCAAAAAGGGCAATCTCGACGCCAATAACTACCGCACGGGCATTGCGGAACATATCAGGCAGGCCATTGTTGAACAGGAACGTTTGGGACTGGATGTGCTGGTACATGGCGAGGCCGAGCGTAATGACATGGTGGAATACTTTGGCGAGCACCTCGACGGGTTTGTCTTTACGCAAAACGGTTGGGTACAGAGCTACGGTTCCCGCTGCGTGAAGCCACCGATTGTTATTGGTGACGTTAGTCGCCCGGCACCGATTACCGTGGAGTGGGCGAAGTATGCGCAATCGCTGACCGACAAACCGGTGAAAGGGATGCTGACGGGGCCGGTGACCATACTCTGCTGGTCGTTCCCGCGTGAAGATGTCAGCCGTGAAACCATCGCCAAACAGATTGCGCTGGCGCTGCGTGATGAGGTGGCCGATCTGGAAGCGGCAGGGATTGGTATCATCCAGATTGACGAACCGGCGCTGCGCGAAGGTTTACCACTGCGTCGTAGCGACTGGGACGCCTATCTCCAGTGGGGCGTAGAGGCCTTCCGTATCAACGCCGCCGTGGCGAAAGATGACACACAAATCCACACTCACATGTGTTATTGCGAGTTCAACGACATCATGGATTCCATTGCGGCGCTGGATGCAGACGTCATCACCATCGAAACCTCGCGTTCCGACATGGAGTTGCTGGAGTCGTTCGAAGAGTTTGATTATCCGAATGAAATCGGTCCAGGCGTCTATGACATTCACTCGCCAAACGTACCGAGCGTGGAATGGATTGAAGCCCTGCTGAAGAAAGCGGCAAAACGCATTCCGGCAGAGCGCCTGTGGGTCAACCCGGACTGTGGCCTGAAAACGCGCGGCTGGCCAGAAACCCGCGCGGCACTGGCGAACATGGTGCAGGCGGCGCAGAATTTGCGTCGGGGGTAAAATCCAAACCGGGTGGTAATACCACCCGGTCTTTTCTCATTACAGCGACTTCTTCCCACCATACTGCTTAAACCATTCCAGCATACGCTGCCAGCCATCTTTCGCAGATTCGGCATGATAGCTCGGGCGATAATCAGCGTTGAATGCATGCCCGGCATCCGGGTAGACGATAATCTCTGCTTTCGCATTAGCAGCCCGCAGCGCCTGGCGCATGGTTTCAACGCTCTCCTGCGGAATGCTGTTATCCAGACCGCCATATAAGCCGAGAACCGGCGCGTTAAGATCGGTTGCGATATCAACAGGTTGTTTCGGTGAATTCAGCGACTTATCGCCCGTCAGTTTGCCGTACCACGCCACTGCGGCTTTTAGCTGTGGATTATGCGCGGCATACAGCCAGGTGATACGTCCACCCCAGCAGAATCCGGTGATCATTAAACGATGAACATCGCCGCCGTTGCGGGAAGCCCAACTGGCGACATGATCGAGATCGGCCAGCACCTGCGAGTCAGGCACTTTTGCTACCAGACCGCTAAGCAACGTGGGGATATCGGCAAAATCATTCGGATCGCCTTCGCGGAAGTAAAGTTCAGGTGCGATAGCCAGATACCCCTCCAGCGCCAGACGGCGACAAATGTCGCGGATATGTTCATGCACGCCAAAAATTTCCTGCACTACAATGACCACTGGCAGTTGGCCATCGCTTTGCTTTGGTCTGGCATGGTAAGCAGGCATGTTATCCCCTTGTGAAGGGATAGAGGTGAAGCCCGCCACAATCGCGTCGTCCGGGGTCTGAACGATGGTCGAAGCGAGAGGCGATGCAGCAGGTGTAAATCCAGATTGTTGTGTTGTTGCCATGGTATTCTCCGTACCCTTATAAAAATGTTGCGCAATGTTAACTATAGTCAGCATGCAACAAATCACATTGCCTGAATCGGCTCATCTTTTATGCAGTCCTGCAGAATGAAGAGTGATTTATGTGATTTGAATCACTTTTGGTGGGTAAATTTATGCAACGCATTTGCGCCATGGTGATGAGTATCACGAAAAAATGTTAAACCCTTCGGTAAAGTGTCTTTTTGCTTCTTCTGACTAAACCGATTCACAGAGGAGTTGTATATGTCCAAGTCTGATGTTTTTCATCTCGGCCTCACTAAAAACGATTTACAAGGGGCTACGCTTGCCATCGTCCCTGGCGACCCGGATCGTGTGGAAAAGATCGCCGCGCTGATGGATAAGCCGGTTAAGCTGGCATCTCACCGCGAATTCACTACCTGGCGTGCAGAGCTGGATGGTAAACCTGTTATCGTCTGCTCTACCGGTATCGGCGGCCCGTCTACCTCTATTGCTGTTGAAGAGCTGGCACAGCTGGGCATTCGCACCTTCCTGCGTATCGGTACAACGGGCGCTATTCAGCCGCATATTAATGTGGGTGATGTCCTGGTTACCACGGCGTCTGTCCGTCTGGATGGCGCGAGCCTGCACTTCGCACCGCTGGAATTCCCGGCTGTCGCTGATTTCGAATGTACGACTGCGCTGGTTGAAGCTGCGAAATCTATTGGCGCGACAACTCACGTTGGCGTGACAGCTTCTTCTGATACCTTCTACCCAGGTCAGGAACGTTACGATACTTACTCTGGTCGCGTAGTTCGTCACTTTAAAGGTTCTATGGAAGAGTGGCAGGCGATGGGCGTAATGAACTATGAAATGGAATCTGCAACTCTGCTGACCATGTGTGCAAGCCAGGGCCTGCGTGCCGGTATGGTGGCGGGCGTTATCGTTAACCGCACCCAGCAAGAGATCCCGAATGCTGAGACGATGAAACAAACCGAAAGCCAAGCGGTGAAAATCGTGGTGGAAGCGGCGCGTCGTCTGCTGTAATCCTCTTCTCCTGTCTGAAGGCCGACGCGTTCGGCCTTTTGTATTTTTGCGTAGCGCCTCGCAGGAAATGCCTTTCCAACTGGACGTTTGTACAGCACAATTCTATGTTGTGCGGGTAAGTAATGAGGCTGGAGGCGTTGTGGATTTCTCAATCATGGTTTACGCAGTTATTGCGTTGGTGGGTGTGGCAATTGGCTGGCTGTTTGCCAGTTATCAACATGCGCAGCAAAAAGCCGAGCAATTAGCTGAACGTGAAGAGATGGTCGCGGAGTTAAGCGCGGCAAAACAACAAATTACCCAAAGCGAGCACTGGCGTGCAGAGTGTGAATTGCTCAATAACGAAGTGCGCAGCCTGCAAAGTATTAACACCTCTCTGGAGGCCGATCTGCGTGAAGTAACCACGCGGATGGAAGCCGCACAGCAACATGCTGACGATAAAATTCGCCAGATGATTAACAGCGAGCAGCGCCTCAGTGAGCAGTTTGAAAACCTCGCTAACCGTATTTTTGAGCACAGCAATCGCCGGGTTGATGAGCAAAACCGTCAGAGTCTGAACAGCCTGTTGTCGCCGCTACGTGAACAACTGGACGGTTTCCGCCGTCAGGTTCAGGACAGCTTCGGTAAAGAAGCACAAGAACGCCATACCCTGACCCACGAAATTCGTAATCTACAGCAACTCAACGCGCAAATGGCCCAGGAAGCGATCAACCTGACGCGCGCGCTGAAAGGCGATAACAAAACCCAGGGGAACTGGGGTGAAGTGGTACTGACGCGGGTGCTGGAGGCTTCCGGTCTGCGTGAAGGGTATGAATATGAAACCCAGGTCAGCATCGAAAATGACGCCCGCTCGCGGATGCAGCCGGATGTCATCGTGCGGTTGCCGCAGGGAAAAGATGTGGTGATCGACGCCAAAATGACGCTGGTCGCCTATGAACGCTATTTCAACGCCGAAGACGACTACACCCGCGAAAGCGCGCTACAGGAACATATCGCGTCGGTGCGTAACCATATCCGTTTGCTGGGACGCAAAGATTATCAACAGCTGCCGGGGCTGCGAACTCTGGATTACGTGCTGATGTTTATTCCCGTTGAACCCGCTTTTTTACTGGCGCTTGACCGCCAGCCGGAGCTGATCACCGAAGCGTTGAAAAACAATATCATGCTGGTTAGCCCGACTACGCTGCTGGTGGCGTTGCGTACTATTGCCAACCTGTGGCGTTATGAGCATCAAAGCCGCAACGCCCAGCAAATCGCCGATCGTGCCAGCAAGCTGTACGACAAGATGCGTTTGTTCATCGATGACATGTCCGCGATTGGTCAAAGTCTCGACAAAGCGCAGGATAACTACCGCCAGGCAATGAAAAAACTCTCTTCAGGTCGCGGAAATGTGCTGGCGCAGGCAGAAGCGTTTCGCGGTTTAGGAGTAGAAATTAAACGCGAGATTAATCCGGATTTGGCTGAACAGGCGGTGAGCCAGGATGAAGAGTATCGACTTCGGTCGGTTCCGGAGCAGCCGAATGATGAAGCTTATCAACGCGATGATGAATATAATCAGCAGTCGCGCTAGCCCATTAGGGGTAGTTAAGCCGGGTAGAAATCTAGGGCATCGACGCCCAATCTGTTACACTTCTGGAACAATTTTTTGATGAGCAGGCATTGAGATGGTGGATAAGTCACAAGAAACGACGCACTTTGGTTTTCAGACCGTCGCGAAGGAACAAAAAGCGGATATGGTCGCCCACGTTTTCCATTCCGTGGCATCAAAATACGATGTCATGAATGATTTGATGT
>NZ_CAOLGM010000115.1:0-15651 GCF_948475835.1 uncultured Escherichia sp.
CTTTCATTTTTAATTCAAAATTATTGAAATAAAAATAAATATCATTCAATTTGTTATTTTTGTGTTGCAATTCATTCTCCGACACGCCATTTTCTTTCTCTCGCAAATTCGTATTGGATGCACTTATGTCATTCACAAATACCCCTGAACGCTATGGTGTTATATCTGCGGCCTTCCATTGGCTAAGCGCAATTATTGTCTACGGCATGTTTGCTTTAGGTCTGTGGATGGTCACGCTCAGTTATTACGATGGCTGGTATCACAAAGCACCCGAACTGCATAAAAGCATCGGTATTTTGTTAATGATGGGGCTGGTTATTCGCGTTCTGTGGCGTGTCATATCTCCACCGCCGGGTCCGCTGCCGAGTTATTCGCCCATGACTCGTCTTGCCGCAAAGGCTGGACATCTCGCATTGTACCTATTGCTGTTCGCCATCGGCATCAGCGGCTATCTGATCTCAACTGCCGATGGTAAACCGATCAGCGTTTTTGGCTGGTTTGACGTCCCCGCGACCCTTGCCGACGCTGGCGCACAGGCAGACTTTGCCGGTGCCCTGCATTTTTGGCTCGCGTGGAGCGTCGTAGTACTGTCCGTTATGCACGGATTTATGGCCCTGAAGCATCATTTCATCGATAAAGACGACACTCTGAAGCGCATGCTGGGAAAGTCGTCATCTGACTATGGAGTATAAAAAATGAAAAAAAGCCTGCTTGGTTTAACCTTCGCGTCCCTGATGTTCTCTGCCGGTTCAGCGGTTGCCGCCGATTACAAAATTGACAAAGAAGGTCAGCACGCCTTTGTTAATTTCCGCATCCAGCACCTTGGCTATAGCTGGTTATACGGCACCTTTAAAGATTTCGACGGTACTTTTACCTTTGACGAAAAAAATCCGGCTGCCGATAAAGTGAATGTGACAATTAACACCACCAGCGTCGATACTAATCACGCCGAACGCGATAAACATCTTCGCAGTGCAGATTTCCTCAATACCGCAAAATATCCACAGGCAACATTCACCTCCACCAGCGTGAAGAAAGACGGTGACGAACTGGATATTACCGGCGATCTGACGCTGAATGGCGTAACCAAACCCGTCACGCTGGAAGCGAAATTAATTGGTCAGGGCGACGACCCATGGGGTGGTAAACGTGCAGGCTTCGAGGCCGAAGGCAAAATTAAGCTCAAGGACTTCAATATCAAGACAGATTTAGGTCCAGCTTCTCAGGAAGTGGATCTGATTATTTCAGTGGAAGGCGTACAGCAGAAGTAAGCGTGAAATGTTGCCGGATGGCACGCATCCGGCAATGATATTTATTCTGTTGGATCAGGAATGCCCAGTGTTGTATTCAGACGTCCACGAGACTTATTAAAGATCTTATTGCCATTTTCACGTCCTGCCCGACGGCGTCGCTGTTCTTCTGGCGGTAACGCGCTTTCTTCGCAGCAAATCTCACTACAACAACCTTTGTATTTTTCCGCGCATACTGGACACTGAATAAACAGCAGGTGGCAGCCATCATTTTTACAGTTGGTATGGCTGTCGCACGGCGCGCCGCACTGGTGGCAATGCGCGATAATCTCATCCGATATACGTTCGCCCATCCGCTCGTCAAAAACAAAATTTTTGCCAATAAAACGCACCGGCAAGCCCTGCTCGCGCGCCTTACGGGCGTATTCAATAATTCCGCCCTCGATATGCCAGACTTTGTTGAATCCGTTATGTTTCATCCAGGCACTGGCCTTTTCACAACGAATGCCGCCGGTGCAGTACATGACGATTTTTTTATCTTTATGTGCCTGCATCATCTCGACTGCTTTTGGCAGCTGCTCACGGAAGGTATCTGCCGGAATTTCGAGCGCGTTTTCAAAGTGCCCCACTTCATACTCATAGTGGTTACGCATGTCGATAAATAGTGCATCGGGATCGTCAAGCATGGCGTTCACTTCCGCCGCTTGCAGATACTCACCAACATTGCTGGCATCAAAGTGAGGATCGTCAATACCGTCGGCAACAATGCGATCGCGTACCTTCATGCGCAGTACCCAGAAGGATTTCCCGTCATCATCCAACGCGATATTCAGGCGTAAACCCTCTAAAGCCGGGTCGAAGGCATAGAGCTGCGCGCGAAATGTTTCAACATTGCTCGCAGGTACGCTGATTTGCGCGTTAATGCCCTCATGCGCCAGATACACTCGCCCAAAAACATTCAGCGCGGTAAACAGCTGATATAAAGCGTCACGGGTCGCCTTAGGATCGGCGATGTGGAAATACTTGTAAAACGAAATGGTGGTTCGCGGTTCGCTCTCAGCCAACATTTTGGCTTTTAGCGCGTCGTTGGAAATGCGGTTGTGTAACACTGGCATGGTGTACGGTTCCTGCGAGATGGGAAAGTAAAAATCCGCGGCATGATATAGCAATTATCGATAATTAACATCCACACATTTTACGCTACATTTGCGCATTAAAAATTATTTGTTATTTACAAGCGCGGCAATTTCGCCCAGTCTTCAGCCACAAATTTTGGTTGCGGGCGAAAAAATGCGACAATACATACAATTGCCCGAATAGGTTGAAAAACAGGATTGATATGACGAATCTACCCAAGTTCTCCACCGCACTGCTTCATCCGCGTTATTGGTTAACCTGGTTGGGTATTGGCGTACTTTGGTTAGTCGTGCAATTGCCCTACCCGGTTATCTACCGCCTCGGTTGTGGATTAGGAAAACTGGCGTTACGTTTTATGAAACGACGCGCAAAAATTGTGCATCGCAACCTGGAACTGTGCTTCCCGGAAATGAGCGAACAAGAACGCCGTAAAATGGTGGTGAAGAATTTCGAATCCGTTGGCATGGGCCTGATGGAAACCGGCATGGCGTGGTTCTGGCCGGACCGCCGAATCGCCCGCTGGACTGAAGTGATCGGCATGGAACACATTCGTGACGTGCAGGCGCAAAAACGCGGCATCCTGTTAGTTGGCATCCATTTTCTGACACTGGAGCTGGGTGCGCGGCAGTTTGGTATGCAGGAACCGGGGATTGGCGTTTACCGCCCGAACGATAATCCACTGATTGACTGGCTACAAACCTGGGGCCGTTTGCGCTCAAATAAATCGATGCTCGACCGCAAAGATTTAAAAGGCATGATTAAAGCCCTGAAAAAAGGCGAAGTGGTCTGGTACGCACCGGATCATGATTACGGCCCGCGCTCAAGCGTTTTCGTCCCGTTATTTGCCGTTGAGCAGGCTGCGACCACGACCGGAACCTGGATGCTGGCACGGATGTCCGGCGCATGTCTGGTGCCCTTCGTTCCACGCCGTAAGCCAGATGGCAAAGGGTATCAATTGATTATGCTGCCGCCAGAGTGTTCTCCGCCACTGGATGATGCCGAAACTACCGCCGCGTGGATGAACAAAGTGGTCGAAAAATGCATCATGATGGCACCAGAGCAGTATATGTGGTTACACCGTCGCTTTAAAACACGCCCGGAAGGCGTTCCTTCACGCTATTAAATCTCCCATGCCGGATGCTTCAGAATGGCATCCGGCATTACCACAGCAAATCCCCCTGATTTAGCGATAAAAGCTCTCTGGATTGCGCCCCCTGGAAGTCGGGCGCATAATTAGTGTGCTTATCTTTTCTTCTTATGTTCACCGCGCCTGGCGCACCAACAGCGGATTGCTATGTCACCCTGTGAAAATGACACCCCTATAAACTGGAAACGAAACCTGATCGTCGCCTGGCTAGGCTGTTTTCTTACCGGGGCCGCCTTCAGTCTGGTAATGCCCTTCTTACCCCTCTACGTTGAGCAGCTTGGCGTTACCGGTCACTCCGCCCTGAATATGTGGTCCGGTATTGTCTTCAGCATTACATTTTTATTTTCGGCCATCGCCTCACCGTTTTGGGGTGGACTCGCCGACCGTAAAGGCCGAAAACTCATGCTATTACGCTCTGCCCTCGGCATGGGCATCGTGATGGTGTTGATGGGACTGGCACAAAATATCTGGCAGTTTTTGATCCTACGGGCGCTTCTTGGGTTACTTGGCGGATTTGTCCCCAACGCTAATGCTCTTATCGCCACACAAGTACCGCGTAATAAAAGCGGCTGGGCGCTGGGTACGCTCTCCACAGGCGGCGTTAGTGGTGCGTTGCTCGGCCCAATGGCTGGCGGCCTGCTCGCCGATAGCTACGGCTTACGTCCGGTATTCTTTATTACCGCCAGTGTGCTCATACTCTGCTTTTTCGTCACCCTGTTCTGCATCAGAGAAAAATTCCAGCCGGTCAGCAAAAAAGAGATGCTGCACATGCGGGAAGTGGTGACATCACTTAAAAACCCGAAACTGGTACTCAGCCTGTTTGTCACCACGTTAATCATCCAGGTGGCGACAGGCTCAATTGCCCCCATTCTGACGCTGTATGTCCGCGAACTGGCGGGTAACGTCAGTAACGTCGCCTTTATCAGTGGCATGATCGCCTCGGTGCCAGGCGTGGCGGCTCTGCTAAGCGCACCACGACTCGGCAAACTTGGCGATCGAATCGGACCCGAAAAGATCCTGATTACAGCGCTGATCTTTTCTGTACTGCTGTTGATCCCAATGTCTTACGTTCAGACGCCATTGCAACTTGGGATTTTACGTTTTTTGCTCGGTGCCGCCGATGGTGCACTACTCCCCGCCGTACAGACACTGTTGGTTTACAACTCGAGCAACCAGATCGCCGGGCGTATCTTCAGCTATAACCAATCGTTTCGTGATATTGGCAACGTTACCGGACCATTGATGGGAGCAGCGATTTCAGCGAACTACGGTTTCAGAGCGGTATTTCTCGTCACCGCTGGCGTAGTGTTATTCAACGCAGTCTATTCATGGAACAGTCTACGTCGTCGTCGAATACCCCAGGTATCGAACTGATTTTTCGCCTTTCATACTTGCAAAAGCGGAGAATCAGCTATCCTTTTCCCTGAAACCTCATCAACTCAAAGGGAGAATCGTGATGACCATGTACGCAACGCTTGAAGAAGCCATTGACGCTGCACGCGAAGAATTTCTTGCAGACAACCCCGGCATCGACGCCGAAGATGCGAATGTGCAACAGTTCAATGCCCAAAAATACGTTTTGCAGGACGGCGACATCATGTGGCAAGTTGAGTTTTTTGCCGACGAAGGGGAAGAAGGTGAATGTTTACCTATGCTTAGCGGTGAAGCCGCGCAAAGTGTTTTTGATGGCGACTATGATGAGATAGAGATACGCCAGGAGTGGCAGGAAGAGAATACATTACATGAATGGGACGAGGGGGAATTTCAGCTTGAGCCACCGCTGGATACCGAGGAAGGACGCGCAGCAGCTGATGAGTGGGATGAACGTTAATCACTCATACGGGCCATGATGAATGTCGATCGGCAGCAGTAAAGTATCAAAAACCAGAGAGAATGGCAGATCAAGGATCGTGACATAACGCCAGGCGGAGTCACGCACATCCCATTGCACACCGGGATAATATTGGTTGCCATGCCCCTGCCCCGGTATAGTGCGACTAATAATGCTGCCACAGCCACTCAGCAAGGTCACCATGATGCTCACCACAATTAAACGCATTTAATACCTCTTTCGTAAAAAAATACCGGCATAACGCCGGTATTTTTATTGGCTCGTTGTTTTTGCCGGATGCGGCGTGAACGCCTTATCCGACCCACAAAATCTTGCAAAATCAATAAATTGCAGGAGCGATGTAGGCCTGATAAGCGTAGCGCATCAGGCAACTACGTTTTTATTGCGAAGCCGCATCCGGTTTACGCAATGCCAGTGGATTGAGCTTTATCCCTTCGTAATAACTCACCCATGAAGAATATCTCTCCGGGGAATTCCAGACGCGGAAATGCAGACGGGCCATCGTCACCGGATCGCTTAGCAGCACCAGGCGACGATCGCGATTCAGCTTCTCTGGCGTCTCGTTCAGCGCCTGTTCAACGTGGCGGTCACGGGCGATTTCCAGCACCTTACTGGCGCGGTGACGCGCGGTCGCCATTGCGGTTGCCAGAGCGTTAAATGACGGGTTAAACACTGCGTGCATAAAGCCATCATCAAGGGAGCGTTGACGATTCATCTCAAGGAACCGATCGGTATCAACCAGCACCTGCGGCGGCGAATACTCTTCCGGGATCAGGAACAGTTTCCAGCGTTTGGTGCGCAGACCAACGGTGGCACGGCTGGAAATCACCGAAACAAACGGTGACAGGATCAACGAGAAGACAATCGGTGCCAGCCAGAACAGGAAACGCAGATCCAACCACGCCATACCAACAGCCCACACTAACCCTAACAGCAGCTGTGAGCCGTGGCGTTTGAACGCTTCACCCCAGGAAGTGGAGTCATCATCACGCTGCGGTGAATTCCACACCACTTCCCAGCCAAGGAACGCGCTGACGACGAAGACCGTATGGAACAGCATGCGTACCGGAGCCAGCAGCACGGAAAACAGCACTTCCAGCAGCAACGATAATGTAACGCGCCAGAAGCCGCCGTATTCTTTCGTTCCTTTGCACCAGATAAGCAAAATGCTCAATAACTTCGGTAGGAACAACAGCACCATGGTCGAAGCAAAAAGTGCAATCGCCAGCTCAGGACGCCACTGCGGCCACACCGGGAACAACTGCCGTGGTTGCAGGAAGTATTGCGGTTCGGTCAACGCATGTACTACCTGCAATGCAGTAGAGAGCGCGAGGAACATAAACCACAGCGGAGCGGAGAGATAAGACATCACGCCCGTCAGGAATACCGCACGGTGAACCGGGTGCATACCCTTCACCAGGAACAGACGGAAGTTCATCAGGTTACCGTGGCACCAGCGGCGGTCACGTTTTAGCTCATCAAGCAAGTTAGGCGGCAATTCTTCATAAGAACCCGGGAGATCGTAAGCAATCCAGACCCCCCAACCTGCACGGCGCATCAACGCCGCTTCCACGAAGTCATGTGACAGGATTGAACCGGCAAAGGAACCTTCGCCCGGCAGCGGAGCCAGTGCGCAGTGCTCGATAAACGGTTTCACGCGGATAATCGCGTTATGTCCCCAGTAGTGCGACTCGCCAAGTTGCCAGAAGTGCAAACCGGCTGTAAACAGTGGCCCATACACGCGGGTCGCGAACTGCTGACAGCGCGCATACAGCGTATCCATACCGGACGCTTTCGGCGACGACTGAATGATCCCGGCGTTCGGGTTGGCTTCCATCAGGCGCACCAGCCCGCACAAACAATCACCGGTCATTACCGAGTCAGCATCCAGCACCACCATGTAGCTGTACTGGCTGCCCCAGCGACGGCAGAAGTCATCGATATTACCGCTTTTACGCTTCACGCGGCGACGGCGGCGGCGATAGAAAATCTGACCTTCGCCACCGACTTCAGCGATAAGCTCCATCCAGGCTTTTTGCTCTGCGACGCAGATATCCGGGTTATAACTGTCACTAAGAATGTAGACATCAAAGTGTTTGGCATTCCCGGTGGCTTTTACTGATTCCCACGTTGCACGCAGGCCAGCAAAAACACGGTTCACGTCTTCGTTACAGATAGGCATGATCAACGCCGTGCGATGCTCCGGGTTTAATGGTTCATCGCCAACTGTTGACGCAGATATACTGTATTTATCGCGACCAATAAGCAGTTGCAGGAAGCCCATTAACGCCGTCCAGAATCCGGCGGACACCCAACAGAACAGTACCGCAAAGAGGATCAGGATACCGGTTTGCAGCATATAAGGCAGAAGCTGCATAAAGGAAACCCACAAATCCTGACCAACCATATCCATAGGATTAATCAGCGCCCAACCCTGATAAGGAAGAATGGTCTTCATATACCAGGTCGCGACGACAGTTTGCGCGAGCGTCAGGATCAACAGAATGTAACGGCGGATGGTACCGACGGTACGCCACTTTTGCTCGCTCTCCTGCTCTTCTTTGGTCAAACGAGCCAGATAGCGCGGCGTGACATCGCGTCCACGCAGGCGATCCCAGAAACGGCCTACCGGGTTGGTACGCCACGGGTCGGGAAACATCGAGGAGCGTTTTGCTTCTGGCATCGCCTTCAGCTGATCGCGCCCTTCGTCGTCTTTAATTAACTGTCCATCAGCAAGTGAATCTGGCCAGGCTTGTTCCAGACGCGCCTTTACCGAGCCTTGCGGGGAATCATCCTCCCGCGCCCAGGTGCGGTGTTCGGCATCCAGCGCCTGATGAACGGCGCGGATATCAGTCTTCGGCAATGCCGCTTTCTCGCTTGCGGCGATGGGCATTGCGTCAATGTACTCAGTTGTCTTATTCATTGGCAGGTAACTGGTAGCTCCAGGTTTCACTCAACGTCTGATCGGCATTCACCAGCGCAGCACGCATTTCAGTGGTTTTCTTGGCATCTTTCACTTTCACACGCATCACCAGACGCCAGCCTTTGGTAACCGGGTTATAGCGCACCGTGCTTTCAACTATCTCACCATTATCACCAATGCTGGTTTGCGCTGTGACCGGGGTATCCTCTGGCAGTTTTTTCATCTCTGCGCCGGTAAAATCGACCACAAAGGCGATAGTACCGTCAGGCTGGCGGATCAAGTTCGACTGCTTCACATCCCCCGTTGAACGACGCGTTTGTTGCACCCATGCGTTATCTGGCGCATGCAGTTTGTCTTCATCACGGCTGAAGGTGATGGTGTATTTAAAGTTCATCTCTTTACCCGGCTCCGGCAGCTGATCCGGCGTCCAGTAAGCGACGATGTTATCGTTGGTTTCATCGTTGGTTGGAATTTCCACCAGCTCAACGCTGCCTTTACCCCACTCCCCTTTCGGAGTCACCCATGCGCTTGGACGAAGATCGTAACGATCATCGAGATCTTCAAAGCGGGAGAAATCACGACCGCGCTGCAACAGACCGAAGCCTTGCGGGTTCTCCATCGAGAAGCTGCTGACCGCTAAATGTTTCGGGTTATTCAACGGACGCCAGATCCATTCGCCATTACCGGCATGGATAGACAGACCGTTAGAGTCGTGCAACTCCGGACGATAGTTATTTGCAGGCGACGGTTGGTTCGGCCCAAACAGGAACATACTGGTTAACGGTGCAACCCCCAGTTTGCCGACTTTATCGCGCAGATAGATTTTCGACTGCACATCCACAACCGTGTCACGCCCTGGCATAACCACGAATTTGTAAGCACCTGTCGCGCGCGGCGAGTCAAGCAATGCATAAATGGTTAAACGTTTATCAGTCGGTTTTGGACGCTCGATCCAGAACTCTTTGAAGCGTGGAAATTCTTCACCCGATGGCAAGGCGGTATCAATTGCCAGGCCGCGGGCAGAAAGGCCATAAACCTGACCTGCACCAATCACGCGGAAATAGCTGGCCCCGAGCATGCTGACGATTTCATCGTTTTTATCTTTGCTGTTGATCGGGTAAAGCACTTTAAAACCGGCAAAACCAAGGTCTTTTACCGTGTCTTTGTCATGCTGAACATCGCCGAAAGTGAAATAATCCGGGCTGTATTTGATTCGTTTGACTGCGGTGGCAGTCACTTCATTTATTTTGACCGGGGTATCGAAGTACATACCCTGATGGTAGAACTCGAGTTTGAATGGGGTCTTCAGATTGTTCCAGTACGCTTTGTCATGATTAAACTGGATCTGCTGATAGTCCGCGTATTTCATATCGCGGAAAACGGAGGGCAAGTTGCTTTTGGGCGCCTCATAGCCTTTCCCGGCTAAGGATTGAGCTTGCTTTGCGACATCATCAATACTGAAAGCCCAGCTTGAAGATGTATACAGGGTTAACATTACTGCAGCACTCAACCAACGCATTTTCATCATTTGTAGTTTATGTTTCATAATTAGTAAGCACTTCCCCCTTTGTGTGCTTATATCGATCCGATCTATTTTAATGGATAACCAGCCATTCCGACAACAGAATCCCGGTATCGTTCAGCACGCTGGCTCATGGATTAAGCATCTGATTGCAACCGTTTTCACTTTCCGTGCTTCTCCTAAAGACAGAAGCATCGACTTCGTGTAGGGTTTGCCAGCAATTTTATTTATCAACCGTCTTACAGACGCTTCCATTCTGGTTAGTGGTAGCGATGATGCTATGCATAAAAACCTTGAAGCCTGCGCCTGGCGCGGTCAGGTCGGTGTCGCTATGGCAACAAGCCTAAAGGCATAACCCGACAGGGATAAGACGAAAAATCCGAGATTAGTTAACCATATATGAATCCAGTACCCGCGCAACGTGAATATTTCCTCGACTCCATCCGCGCCTGGCTGATGTTGTTAGGGATCCCTTTTCATATTTCTTTAATCTATTCGAGCCATACATGGCATGTGAATAGCGCCGAACCATCATTGTGGCTGACCCTTTTTAATGACTTCATCCACTCGTTCCGCATGCAGGTATTTTTCGTTATATCCGGCTACTTTTCCTACATGCTTTTTTTACGCTATCCCTTGAAAAAATGGTGGAAAGTACGTGTCGAACGTGTAGGTATCCCGATGTTAACAGCCATCCCCCTACTGACATTACCGCAATTTATTATGCTGCAATATGTCAAAGGAAAAGCGGAAAGTTGGCCTGGGCTGTCATTGTATGACAAATATAATACGTTGGCCTGGGAATTAATATCACACCTGTGGTTTTTACTGGTGTTAGTAGTCATGACGACGCTGTGCGTATGGATATTTAAGCGCATCAGAAATAATTTAGAAAATTCTGATAAAACGAATAAAAAATTCTCGATGGTAAAACTATCGGTGATTTTTTTATGCCTCGGCATCGGTTATGCGGTAATAAGAAGAACGATTTTTATTGTGTATCCGCCCATTCTGAGTAATGGCATGTTCAATTTTATTGTCATGCAAACGCTATTTTATTTACCGTTCTTTATCCTCGGCGCACTGGCTTTCATTTTCCCTCATCTTAAAGCCTTGTTTACCACGCCGTCTCGTGGCTGTACCCTCGCTGCAGCATTGGCGTTTGTCGCTTATTTACTCAACCAGCGCTATGGCAGTGGCGATGCCTGGATGTACGAAACCGAGTCAGTGATCACCATGGTCCTCGGTCTGTGGATGGTGAATGTGGTCTTCTCCTTTGGCCACCGTTTGCTTAACTTCCAGTCAGCGCGGGTGACTTATTTTGTTAACGCATCGCTATTTATCTATCTGGTTCACCACCCGTTAACGCTGTTTTTCGGCGCATACATTACACCGCACATCACCTCCAACTGGCTTGGTTTTCTCTGTGGCCTGATATTCGTAGTAGGGATTGCGATAATTCTGTATGAAATTCATTTACGCATCCCGTTACTGAAGTTTTTGTTTTCTGGTAAACCGGTTGTTAAGCGTGAGAACGATAAAGCACCAGCCCGTTAAGCCACATTTACAATAACCATTCCACGGGCAATATCGACGCCAGTCTGACCATAACCCGCTTCCAGAAACTGGTGGCGGGTTCTTTTTTGAGAATAATCTCTTTCTTTGCATGACGATCAACCCAGTTGATCCGTCCCCACCTGTCCAGACGGAGCTGCCAGGCCGCATCATACTGGCTCTGAATAAAGCGTTTATCAATTAACTGTGCCAGCGTTTCGCTCTCTATCACGAAGCCCATTTCAGTATTGAGCAATGTTGAACGCGGATCGAAATTGAAAGAGCCGATAAACACCGTTTTACCATCGATGCTAAAGGTTTTAGCATGCAGGCTGGCTCCGGAATTACCGGTTATGCCGCGATCGTGTAACGTACTACTTTGTTCACGCGTCGGCTTGAGTTCATATAATTCCACGCCATAGCGGAGCAATTTTTTGCGCCAGCGCGCGTATCCGGCATGGACGACAGCAACATCGTTAGCGGCAAGAGAATTGGTTAGGATCGCAATCTTTACCCCTTTTCTCACCATCCGTAAGAGTTGCGCCACACCTGCGCGTGTCGGTACAAAATAGGAAGAGATAATATCGATGCGTTCACTGGGTGAGCCCATGATATCGAACAGGCGCTGCGGTAACAGTGAATGCCGTTTTGCCTTGCCCTCCCCTTTCGCCGGATCATCACTTAATAAACGTGTTTTCGCCCAGATAAGCGGCAACGTTCCATCAACCAGATGATTTATAAACGGACTGGATTCCATTTTGCGTAAGTAACGATGCGTCATAGCATCGTTATGCCAGGAGGCGGGTAACTCGATGCGATCCGCCATTTCACCTTCCGGGACATCCAGCACTTGCTGTAAGGGTGAAACCGATTTGCAATACCAGTAGCGGGCGAAATCATCGGCAACGTCCTCTACCACGGGCCCTATTGCCATAACATCTAAATCCGAAAAAAGTGGCTCTTCCCCTGCCCCAAAATAGGCATCACCAATATTTCGCCCCCCTACCAGCGTCACCACGCCATCGACAGTGAAACTTTTATTGTGCATACGGCGATTGAGACGGGAAAAGTCGGTGATATAACCAAGCGGACGCAGCAAGCGAAACGAGAAAGGATTAAAAAGCCGGACTTCAATGCGGGGATGGCTGTCAAGCAAGCGTAAAATGTCGTCAAGTCCGGGCGTATTGTTGTCGTCCAGCAACAAACGGACGCGAACGCCACGCTTTGCTGCGGCTAACAGGGCGGAAAACAGTAACCGACCCGACATATCGTCCTGCCAGATGTAATACTGAACATCCAGCGTATGCTCTGCCATTTCGGCCAGACGATACCGGGCGGCAAACGCATCCAGACTTTTATCCAGAGGGAAAAGACCACACTGACCGGGATGTTGCGAACACAGTGGCAGCACCGCGCTCGCCAGCCGGGGCAAATCATTCATCTCCTTGTTGGGTAAGGAGTCTTTCGTAGAGGTGGGCGTTTTCTTCATCATAACAGACAAAGTATACCTGTTCGGGTAAAGCGTGACGGGTAATAAATTCTGAAACGGTTTTAACTGCGATTTCAGCCGCTGCCGCACGAGGGTAACCATAAACCCCAGTACTGATTGCAGGAAAAGCCACTGACGTATAGCTGTTTGCCGCCACCAGTCGTAGGCTATTGAGATAGGCATCCTGCAAAAGCTGGTCTTCGTTTTGTTCACCACCACGCCAGACTGGCCCGACGGTGTGCACTACGGCTTTAGCGGGAAGAGCGCCTGCAAGCGTAATAACGGCATGCCCCGTAGGGCAATCGCCCTGCTGTTGCCTGACTTTTAAACAGGCATCCAGCAGGGCCGGACCCGCTGCGCGATGAATGGCCCCATCGACGCCGCCGCCTCCCATTAATGACGGATTAGCCGCATTCACAATCACATCAACGGCCAGTTTGGTAATATCACCCTGCACAACATGAATACGCGTTTTCATAACGCCTCCTTACACCTTCTTGTTTCTTAAGTGTACAGCAGGCTTTTTGGTTAAATCGCATTTTTCTGCTCAGCAACGTGCGTTGTTCAGAAACTTAGTTATATTCGATGTTCATTACAGCCAGCTTTTTCTGTTTATCAAGATACTGCACTTTTACTGAGGCTATTTGCGCGTTTTTAACATTACCGCTCATTAACGCTTTGCTGGAATAGGTTTTGCCCGGAACAGAACCATTCTGTGGGCAGTTCATTTCTACGGGTGATGACTGGGTGCTGACGTCACATGCCGGTTCCACAATTTGGCCATAAAAATGGATCCCCCCCCTTGCGCGGTGCTTCCTGCGATGGCAATAAAAGGAAAAAGCAAACTGCCGAGCATAAGAGAGTTTAAAAAAGGTCTGAACATTTATTCTATTTCCTCAATGATTAGTCATCCTTGAGGGTTGTGTTATCCATACTTTCAGGTTGGCTGATTCGCAGCAGACCATTCTCTCCAGATTCATCTTATGCTCGATATTTCAACAAATTAAGACTTTTCTGAAGAGGGCGGCCATTGTTGTGATAAATGAAGTGACTGTCCATCAGAAACAGTAACAACTATTTTCACCCGATCTTCCGGGGAAATATTTAAACTCAACTTCGTCAAAGCAATAGGTTGATTAGCAGGCAATGAGAGGGTCTTTTCTTGCTTCGTCTGACTTTGCCCTGAACTGCCTTCGCGCAGGGACAATATTTGTACTCTGCACAGACAAGATTGAGTAAGAGTGACTTCAGGAATAATGGTATACACATCCCCTTGCTGGGTCGTATTAAAGGTTATCTGGCTGGAAAGTGCCGCAAGGAGTAATAACGCATTCATATTCTTCTCCCGAAAAAAAACAGGGCTTGCGCCCTGTTTCTGTAATACAAATGATGTATTAGTACTGATGAGCGGTCGCGTTGTTACCAAAGCCAACCTGAGTCACGTTGACGGAGGAGTTAGATGCAGTCTGGTCAACTGCAGCACCGTTGCCACCACCGAACTGTTTAACAGTCATTTCAGAATTTTTGCCGTTCCACTGATCAAGAGTGGCGCTGTTACCGAAGCCACGTTGGGTCAGATCGATTGAGCTGTCATCTGAGCCCTGACCTACATCTGCACCATTACCACCGCCATGCTGGGTAATAGTCAAGTCAGAGTTACGGGCATCAGTTTGCAGAGCAAGTGCAGAGTTACCGCCACCGTACTGGTAAATGTTCAGCTCTGAATTTGGGCCGCTATTATTACCGCCACCACCGTGGTTACCGCCGCCGCCGTACTGAGGAACAACACCTGCCAGAGCGCTACCGGAGAATACGATTGCTGCAATTGCTGCTACTTTTAAAAGTTTCATGTAAAACCCCCATCGGATTGATTTAAAAGTCGAATGGAAATTAACGTTGTGTCACGCGAATAGCCATTTGCGACTGTCTCTGCACTACAATTGCCGTTTTTTGAGTACCATACTGTGTAATATTTGCTTTATTACCAGAACCTTTCTGGATAATCATCGCAGTATTACCATAAGCACCTTGCGAAATACTGGCATCGTTGGCACTGCCCGCCTGATCAATATATGCAAGGTTATAATCTCCTGTCTGGTCAATCTTTGCCCGGTTGCTACTACCTTCTTGCGCAACAACCGCCAAAAGTTTTGAGCCTCCCTGCCGTAACTGAGCACTATTATTCGTCCCAGCTTGACCAATTATGGCTGCCTGATTAAATGAAGACTTACTCAATTCATTTACCGCGAAGTTATATTCTGAATTAGCTAAATCATAACCTGCTGCGGCTGCAATCCCAGGCGCACCCAGTATTGTTAACATCATAAATAACAATTTGTTTTTCATGTTGTCACCCTGGACCTGGTCGTACATTTAAGAAATTAAATCATTTCAACTTGGTTGTTAACGCAACCTGTATTTTGTTAACGCTGCGTTACGATGGAAAGTATGTCTGCGGAAATATTTTTAATAACTCACCCGCGCGTTGTATTTTTCTTTTTTTGTTCATACCAAAGTATTAAAACCCACGTAAATACGCTGTTACCTACGCAAAAAATATTTTGTTTTCTTTTAAACCTCCGTTTTCCGCTATCAAAAATCACCAGACAGTCATTTTTCTTGCCCGTCGCTGATTGCTGCGATATGTCTTGCGCACAAGCCGTGACAAACCTCGTCTTTTTGCAGTAAAAAATTGTCCACGGAGGTGCGGAGAAAAAACAAGAACGTTTTACATGACGAAAGGACTACACCGAAATATTTTTTATATGTATTATTAG
>NZ_CAOLGM010000116.1:0-15552 GCF_948475835.1 uncultured Escherichia sp.
ATCATGCGCTGTATCGTCGTCGTATTCCCGTATTAACAGAGACCGTAGCCCGACGGGGAACTCCTTCTGCGCGAGTGTGCGGTAATAATCAAAAACGATGCGCACCGGGTTTTAGTGTGCTGACGGACGCAGGTTTACCCTCATAGTCGCTTTTCCGGTGCGATGGTGGAAGAAACCGGAATAATGAATTGTGAATGCAAAATGTGGTTTCTTACTGAGTAATACTGGCAGTGTTTTCTGTTTACATCCAGAACATATTTAAAGATGCCTGCACGGGAAAGAGTAAAGTGGCTCCGGAAGAAGGGTATGTTTCCGGATAAATGTTTTTTTATAACCAGTTTTGTCCAGATATTATTTGACCTGTGGTTTATATAAGCAGATCTTTTTTGGGGCTGTACCGTGATCATACTTTGATTATGTGTGGTAAACCTTATATTCCCTGTTGACAGAAAGTAAAAACAATGCGAGATGCCATTTTTATTAAGGTAATCAGTAACGGAAATAATATCATTATCGTGTGATGAAATAAGCAACGATATAACAGAGGTTAGCCGACTATTCTCTGTGGAAACACAATCTGGTGGTGATAAATCTGAATGAGTTATGTAAAAATTGAACATGTAAAAAGATGGTGTTTAACTGAAGGTATAGTACTGCTGGAAAATAATAAACTGAAAAGTGAATGTCTATTAGTTATTTCCGCATGGTAAATCAGAGGTATTGTTTTCTTGCTAATTTATTAAAGTGATAAGTCTTATCTTGATTTTAGATATAAACTTTTATCAGGCCTTATCAACTTACATCTTCAGTATTGGAGGCAGTGCCAGTTACGTAAGGACGCAATGCCTGGTATTTAAGCGAAGTGATCGACTGGATAAATAATATTCCTCGCGCTTCTGAATGTTGCCGTGTTCCTGTGCCAAAAAAGCCAGATGTGCACTATGCCTCAATATTGAGCGTGTACGCCGTAATGCACGGGATGGCCGCTATAAGCTGATTGGTTGATGAATTTAGGCCCGCTCTGGCTGGCGGGTCCTTTCCGGCGATCCGGCAGGTTACGGGGCGGCGACCTCGCGGGTTTTCGCTATTTATGAAAATTTTCCGGGATCCATGTCCGGTTTCTCTTCAGGTTAACTATATGAAAAATATAGAAACAGGTTTTCTGTGAACCGGACGTGAACAAAAAATAAACATGTAAGCCGGACATGACCGGTTTTGTTGTGATTGTGAGGTGAGAGTTTTTGCGAGGTGAGGAGTGGCTACGCAGACTGAAGTTGCCAGGCATTTAAGTCTGACCGATCGCCAGCTTCGCAGATTGCAGAAATTGCCGGGTGCCCCGATATCGAATAAGCGAGGGCAACTGGATCTGGATGCCTGGCGCGATTTTTACATATCGTATCTGAGGAGAAGTAAAAACGATGTGCCTGGTGGCGATAGCGAAGACGACTATGAGGAGAAATTGCTTATTGCCAGATGGGAACTGACAGCAGAACAGGCTGTTACACAGCAGTTAAAAAATGAGGTGTCAAAAGGAAAACTTATTGACACCGGGTTCTGTATTTTTGCCCTCAGTAAGCTGGCAATGGCGTTATCCAGTACGCTTGATTCCATCCCTTTATCCATGCAGCGACAGTTTCCTGATTTAACACCGCGCCATCTTGACCATCTGAAAACCCTTATTGCGAAGGGGGCAAATCAGTGTGCGCGGGCGGGGGATAAATTACCGGATTTACTCGATGAATATATCAGAGCAACAACTGAATAATATGATGAGCGCTGTCACAACAGCATTACAGCCCCTGATAAGGGCATTGCCGGTGACGCCAGTTGAATGGGCTGATCAAAATTATTATCTGCCGAAAGAATCTTCATATGGTGAGGGAGAATGGAAAACGCTGCCATTCCAGATCGCCATCATGAACAGCATGGGGAATGATCAGATCCGCACTGTTAATCTGATTAAATCTGCCCGTGTTGGCTATACAAAGATGTTGCTGGGGGTGGTCGGATATTTTATTGAGCATAAATCCCGAAACAGTCTGCTTTTTCAGCCCACGGATTCTGCCGCTGAAGATTTTATGAAGTCTCACGTGGAGGCGACGATTCGGGACGTGCCATGCCTGAAAGACCTTTCCCCATGGCTGGGTCGTAAACATCGTGACAATACTCTCACGCTGAAACGCTTTTCATCGGGTGTGGGCTTCTGGTGCCTGGGCGGCGCTGCCGCCAAAAACTACCGTGAAAAATCCGTGGACGTGGTCTGCTATGACGAACTTTCCTCGTTCGAGCCGGATGTCGAAAAAGAGGGCTCGCCAACCCTGCTGGGGGATAAGCGTATTGAGGGCTCTGTATGGCCAAAATCCATTCGCGGCTCGACGCCTAAAATCAAAGGCTCCTGCCAGATCGAAAAAGCCGCTAACGAGTCGGCACATTTCATGCGTTTTTATGTGCCCTGTCCGCACTGTGGGGAGGAGCAGTATCTGAAATTTGGCGATGATGCCTCGCTTTTCGGTCTTAAGTGGGAGAAGAATAAGCCAGAAAGTGTTTTCTACCTTTGTGAGCATCATGGCTGTGTGATCCATCAGTCTGAGCTTGAACAGAATAACGGGCGGTGGATCTGTGAAAACACGGGCATGTGGACACGTGACGGCCTGACATTTTACAGCGCGGGTGATGAGGAGATGCCGCCACCGCGATCCATCACTTTCCACATCTGGACGGCCTATAGCCCGTTTACCACCTGGGTACAGATAGTCTATGACTGGCTGGATGCGCTGAAAGATCCCAACGGCCTGAAAACCTTTGTGAACACCACGCTGGGCGAGACCTGGGAAGAGGCCGTGGGCGAAAAACTCGATCACCAGGTTCTGATGGATAAGGTCGTGCATTACACGGCGGCGGTACCTGACCGGGTGGTTTATCTGACGGCGGGCATTGACTCGCAGCGAAACCGTTTTGAGATGTATGTCTGGGGATGGGCACCGGGAGAGGAAGCTTTTCTGGTGGATAAAATCATCATTATGGGGCGTCCTGATGAGGAAGAGACGCTGTTACGTGTGGACGCGGTGATTAACAAAAAATACCGCCATGCGGATGGCACCGAAATGACTATTTCCCGTGTCTGCTGGGACACCGGGGGGATCGATGGCGAAATCGTTTACCAGAGGTCAAAAAAACACGGTGTTTTCCGTGTGCTACCGGTAAAAGGTGCGTCTGTCTATGGCAAGCCGGTGATCACCATGCCGAAAACCCGCAATCAGCGGGGCGTGTATCTGTGTGAAGTGGGGACGGACACCGCAAAAGAAATTCTCTATGCCCGTATGAAAGCCAGTCCCACACCTGCAGATGAAGCCACATCGTATGCCATCCGTTTTCCTGATAATCCGGAGATTTTTTCGCAGACAGAGGCGCAGCAACTGGTCGCGGAAGAGCTTGTGGAGAAGTGGGAAAAAGGAAAGATGCGCCTGCTGTGGGATAACAAAAAGCGGCGTAACGAAGCGCTGGACTGCCTGGTGTATGCCTACGCAGCATTACGTGTGTCCGTGCAACGCTGGCAGCTTGATCTGGCTGTACTGGCAAAATCCCGGGAAGAAGAGACGACCCGGCCAACCCTTGAAGAACTGGCAGCGAAGCTGTCCGGAGGAGTGAATGGTAACAGTCGCTGAACTGCAGGCGCTGCGTCAGGCGCGTCTTGATTTATTAACCGGTAAACGGGTGGTGTCGGTCCAGAAAGATGGTCGCAGAATTGAATATACGGCAGCCTCTCTGGATGAGCTTAATCGTGCTATCAATGATGCGGAGTCGGTACTGGGGACAACCCGCCGCCGTCGCCCGCTGGGAGTGAGGTTATGAAACGAACGCCAGTCCTGATTGATGTGAACGGCGTTCCGCTTCGTGAGAGTCTCAGCTACAACGGGGGCGGCGCAGGATTTGGCGGGCAAATGGCCGAGTGGTTACCACCGGCGCAGGGTGTTGATGCTGCCCTGCTGCCTGCGTTGCGTCTGGGGAATGCCCGTGCAGATGATCTGGTACGCAATAACGGTATAGCGGCCAATGCGGTGGCCCTGCATAAGGATCACATTGTCGGGCACATGTTTCTTATTAGTTACCGTCCGAACTGGCGCTGGCTTGGGATGCGGGAGTCCGCGGCAAAAATCTTTGTCGATGAGGTGGAGGCGGCCTGGTCGGAATACGCGGAAGGAATGTTTGGCGAGATCGATGTGGAAGGGAAACGCACCTTTACGGAATTTATCCGTGAAGGTGTGGGCGTTCATGCATTTAACGGTGAAATCTTTGTGCAGCCGGTCTGGGATACGGAAACCACACGGTTATTCCGCACGCGTTTTAAAGCCGTGAGCCCTAAACGGGTGGACACGCCGGGACACGGTATGGGTAACCGTTTCCTGCGGGCCGGGGTGGAAGTCGATCGGTATGGACGGGCCGTTGCGTACCATATCTGTGAGGATGATTTTCCGTTCTCTGGTCGTGGACGATGGGAACGGATCCCGCGTGAACTTCCCACCGGGCGTCCGGCCATGCTGCATATTTTCGAGCCGGTTGAGGACGGGCAGACCCGTGGGGCTAATCAGTTTTACAGCGTCATGGAACGGCTGAAAATGCTCGATTCCCTGCAGACCACGCAGCTTCAGTCGGCCATAGTGAAGGCGATGTATGCAGCGACGATTGAAAGTGAACTCGATACCGAAAAGGCCTTTGAATATATCGCGGGTGCACCGCAGAGTCAGCAGGATAATCCGCTCATTAATATTCTGGAGAAGTTCACCCGCTGGTATGACACGAATAACGTGACGCTGGGCGGTGTCAAAATTCCGCACCTTTTCCCCGGGGATGATTTGAAACTGCAGACTGCGCAGGATTCAGATAATGGATTTTCTGCGCTTGAACAGGCGCTGCTGCGGTATATCGCCGCCGGTCTTGGTGTTTCCTACGAACAGTTGTCCCGTGATTACTCGAAGGTCAGTTACTCAAGTGCCCGTGCCTCAGCCAATGAGTCGTGGCGTTATTTTATGGGGCGACGAAAATTTATTGCGTCCCGGCTGGCCACGCAGATGTTTTCCTGCTGGCTGGAAGAGGCGCTTCTTCGGGGGATTATTCGTCCGCCACGGGCGCGTTTTGATTTTTATCAGGCGCGTTCAGCCTGGTCACGGGCAGAGTGGATTGGCTCCGGAAGAATGGCCATTGATGGACTCAAGGAGGTTCAGGAGTCGGTGATGCGCATTGAGGCCGGACTGAGCACGTATGAGAAAGAGCTGGCGCTGATGGGTGAGGATTATCAGGACATTTTCCGCCAGCAGGTCAGGGAATCTGCAGAGCGGGAAAAAGCCGGGCTCTCACGCCCGGTGTGGATAGCGCAGGCGTATCAGCAGCAGATAGCGGAGAGTCGCAGGCCGGAAGAGGAGACAACACCACGTGAGACGTAATCTTTCACACATTATTGCAGCAGCATTCAATGAACCGCTGCTTCTGGAGCCCGCCTATGCGCGGGTTTTCTTTTGCGCGCTGGGGCGTGAGATGGGTGCGACAAGTCTTTCGGTACCGCAACAGCAGGTACAGCTTGATGCTCCCGGGATGCTGGCTGAAACGGACGAGTACATGGCCGGAGGAAAACGACCGGCCCGTGTTTACAGGGTGGTGAATGGTATTGCTGTACTGCCGGTGACAGGCACGCTGGTGCACCGGCTGGGGGGGATGCGGCCATTTTCCGGAATGACAGGTTATGACGGCATTGTCGCCTGTCTTCAGCAGGCAATGTCGGATACCCAGGTGCGGGGTGTACTGCTGGATATTGACAGCCCTGGTGGGCAGGCCGCCGGCGCGTTTGACTGCGCTGACATGATTTACCGCCTCCGGCAGCAGAAGCCTGTCTGGGCGCTGTGCAATGACACGGCCTGTTCTGCCGCAATGCTGCTGGCATCGGCCTGTTCCCGACGGCTGATTACCCAGACATCACGTATCGGCTCCATTGGTGTGATGATGAGCCATGTCAGCTATGCCGGTCATCTGGCGCAGGCCGGTGTTGATATCACGCTTATTTACGCCGGATCGCACAAGGTGGATGGCAATCAGTTTGAATCCCTGCCGTCAGAGGTTCGCCAGGACATGCAGCAGCGCATTGATGCGGCGCGCCGGATGTTTGCTGAAAAAGTGGCGATGTATACCGGTTTATCTGTGGATACGGTTATGGGGACAGAGGCCGCTGTTTTTGAAGGGCAGTCAGGTATTGAGGCCGGGCTGGCGGATGAATTAATCAATGCGTCGGATGCCATCAGCGTGATGGCCGCGACGCTGAACACACATGATACAGGAGGCACTATGCCGCAATTAACTGCAACGGAAGCCGTCGCGCAGGAGAACCAGCGAGTGATGGGGATCCTGACATGCCAGGAAGCGAAAGGACGTGAACAGCTTGCCTCGATGCTGGCAGGACAACAGGGCATGAGCGTTGAGCAGGCCCGGGCGATTCTGGCAGCGGCGGCACCGCAGCAGCCGGAGGCATCCCCGCTGAGTGAAGCCGATCGCATTATGGCGTGTGAAGAAGCGAAAGGTCGTGAACAACTGGCTGCAACGCTGGCGGCGATGCCGGATATGACAGTGGAAAAAGCCCGCCCGATCCTGGCTGCTTCACCACGGGCGGATGCCGGACTATCACTCCGTGATCAAATCATGGCCCTGGATGAGGCGAAAGGGGCTGAGGCGCAGGCTGAAAAACTGGCGGCCTGCCCGGGGATGTCCGTGGAGAATGCCCGGGCTGTACTGGCTGCTGCATCAGGTAAAGCTGAACCAGTCTCTGCCTCCACGACATCCATGTTTGAACGTTTCATGGCGAACCATTCACCGGCAGCGGTGCAGGGCGGCATGTCACAAACGTCAGCAGACGGTGATGCGGACGTAAAAATGCTCATGGCCATGCCATAAAGCCACTGCTGATCATCAATATGAGGTTTTAATAATATGGTAACGAAAACCATCACTGAACAGCGTGCGGAAGTACGTATTTTTTCCGGTAATGATCCGGCTCATACAGCCACAGGTAGCAGCGGGATTTCCTCGGCGACACCGGCTCTGACGCCTCTGATGCTGGATGAGGCCACCGGGAAACTGGTGGTCTGGGACGGACAGAAAGCCGGTGGTGCGGTTGGCATACTGGTACTGCCGCTTGAAGGCACAGAGACGGTACTGACGTATTACAAGTCGGGGACTTTTGCGACGGAGGCAATTCACTGGCCTGAGAGTGTGGATGAACACAAAAAGGCCAACGCCTTTTCCGGCAGTGCCCTGAGTCATGCGGCGCTGCCGTAACACATTATCAGGCCACTGCGGTGGCCTGACTTATTTCTGAATGAAGGAACTGATTTATGGGATTGTTTACGACCCGCCAGTTGCTCGGTTATACCGAACAAAAAGTTAAATTTCGTGCGCTGTTTCTGGAGCTGTTTTTCCGCCGTACGGTGAATTTCCAGACCGAAGAGGTGATGCTGGACAAAATTACCGGAAAAACGCCGGTGGCGGCCTATGTCTCCCCGGTTGTTGAAGGAAAAGTGCTGCGTCATCGTGGTGGTGAAACCCGCGTGTTGCGTCCGGGCTACGTCAAGCCGAAACACGAATTTAATTACCAGCAGGCGGTTGAGCGCCTTCCTGGTGAAGATCCATCTCAACTGAACGATCCGGCTTACCGCCGTCTGCGTATCATTACCGATAACCTCAAACAGGAAGAGCACGCGATTGTCCAGGTGGAAGAAATGCAGGCGGTAAATGCTGTGTTGTATGGCAAATACACCATGGAAGGAGACCAGTTCGAGAAAATTGAGGTCGATTTTGGCAGGTCGACGAAGAATAACATCACACAGGGTAGCGGTAAGGAATGGTCAAAACAGGATCGTGACACGTTCGATCCTACACATGATATTGACCTCTACTGCGACCAGGCCAGCGGTCTTGTGAATATTGCCATCATGGACGGTACCGTCTGGCGTCTGCTGAATGGTTTTAAGCTGTTTCGCGAAAAACTGGATACCCGTCGCGGTTCAAATTCACAACTCGAAACGGCAGTGAAAGATCTGGCCGCAGTGGTGTCCTTCAAGGGGTATTACGGCGATCTGGCCATTGTGGTGGCGAAAACGTCTTATGTATCAGAGGATGGTACCGAAAAACGTTATCTGCCAGATGGCACGCTGGTCCTGGGGAATACTGCTGCAGATGGGATCCGTTGTTACGGTGCCATTCAGGATGCGCAGGCGTTGTCGGAAGGTGTGGTGGCTTCTTCCCGTTACCCGAAACACTGGATGACAGTGGGTGATCCCGCCCGTGAATTCACCATGACGCAGTCCGCGCCGCTGATGGTACTCCCTGATCCGGATGAGTTCGTAGTGGTACAGGTGAAATAACATATAACCGGGGGGGTGATATACCCCCTTTTTTATTCAACCGGAAACAGATATGGCAAAGAAAGACGAGAATCTGAAACGCCTGAAAGAACTATCAGAGTTGCTGGGACGTGAACCTGATATGTCAGGAAGTGCGGCAGATATTGCACAGCGTGTGGCAGAGCTGGAAGAGGAGCTTGATGACACGGATGAAACTTCCGGTCAGGACACCCCTCTCAGCCGGGAAAATGTGCTGACCGGGCATGAAAATGAGGTGGTATCAGCGCAGCCGGATACCGTGACTGATACGGCTGCTCTGGTCACGGTCGTGGCACTGGTGACGCTGCATACTGATGCACTTCACGCCACGCGGGATGAGCCTGTGGCATTTGTGCTGCCGGGAACGGCGTTTCGTGTCTCTGCCGGTGTGGCAGCCGAAATGACAGAACATGGCCTGGCCAGAATGCAATAACGGGAGGCGCTGTGGCTGATTCCGATAACCTGTTCGATGCTGCCATTGCCCGCGCCGATGAAACGATACGCGGGTACATGGGAACGTCAGCCACCATGACATCCGGTGAGCTGTCCGGTGCTGTGATACGTGGTGTTTTTGATGACCCTGAAAATATCAGCTATGCCGGACAGGGGGTGCGCGTTGAAGGCTCCAGCCCGTCCCTGTTTGTCCGGACTGATGATGTGCGGCAGCTGCGGCGTGGAGACACACTGACCATCGGCGAGGAAAACTTCTGGGTGGACCGGATTTCGCCGGATGATGGCGGAAGCTGTCATCTCTGGCTTGGGCGTGGCGTGCCGCCTGCCGTTAACCGTCGCCGCTGAAAGGGGGATGTATGGCCATAAAAGGTCTTGAGCAGGCCGTTGAAAACCTCAGCCGTATCAGCAAAACGGCGGTGCCTGGTGCCGCCGCAATGGCCATTAACCGCGTTGCGTCATCCGCGATATCGCAGTCTGCGTCACAGGTTGCCCGTGAGACAAAGGTACGCCGGAAACTGGTAAAGGAAAGGGCCAGGCTGAAAAGGGCCACGGTCAAAAATCCGCAGGCCAGAATCAGGGTTAACCGGGGGGATTTGCCCGTAATCAAGCTGGGTAACGCGCGGGTTGTCCTTTCCCGCCGCAGACGTCGTAAAAAGGGGCAGCGTTCATCCCTGAAAGGTGGCGGCAGCGTGCTTGTGGTGGGAAACCGTCGTATTCCCGGCGCGTTTATTCAGCAACTGAAAAATGGCCGGTGGCATGTCATGCAGCGTGTGGCCGGGAAAAACCGTTACCCCATTGATGTGGTGAAAATCCCGATGGCGGTGCCGCTGACCACGGCGTTTAAACAGAATATTGAACGGATACGGCGTGAACGTCTTCCGAAAGAGCTGGGCTATGCGCTGCAGCATCAACTGAGAATGGTAATAAAGCGATGAAACATACTGAACTCCGTGCAGCCGTACTGGATGCACTGGAGAAGCATGACACCGGGGCGACGTTTTTTGATGGTCGCCCCGCTGTTTTTGATGAGGCGGATTTTCCGGCAGTTGCCGTTTATCTCACCGGCGCTGAATACACGGGCGAAGAGCTGGACAGCGATACATGGCAGGCGGAGCTGCATATTGAAGTTTTCCTGCCTGCTCAGGTGCCGGATTCAGAGCTGGATGCGTGGATGGAGTCCCGGATTTATCCGGTGATGAGTGATATCCCGGCACTGTCAGATTTGATCACCAGTATGGTGGCCAGCGGCTATGACTACCGGCGCGACGATGATGCGGGCCTGTGGAGTTCAGCCGATCTGACTTATGTCATTACCTATGAAATGTGAGGACGCTATGCCTGTACCAAATCCTGTAATGCCGGTGAAAGGTGCCGGGACCGCCCTGTGGGTTTATAAGGGAAGCGGTGACCCTTATGCGAATCCGCTTTCAGACGTTGACTGGTCGCGTCTGGCAAAAGTTAAAGACCTGACGCCCGGCGAACTGACCGCTGAGTCCTATGACGACAGCTATCTCGATGATGAAGATGCAGACTGGACTGCGACCGGGCAGGGGCAGAAATCTGCCGGAGATACCAGCTTCACGCTGGCGTGGATGCCCGGAGAGCAGGGGCAGCAGGCGCTGCTGGCGTGGTTTAATGAAGGGGATACCCGAGCCTATAAAATCCGCTTCCCGAACGGCACGGTCGATGTGTTCCGCGGCTGGGTCAGCAGTATCGGTAAGGCGGTGACGGCGAAGGAAGTGATCACCCGCACGGTGAAAGTCACCAACGTGGGCCGTCCGTCGATGGCAGAAGATCGCAGCACGGTGACGGCGACAACCGGCATGACTGTGACGCCTGCCAGCACCTCGGTGGTGAAAGGGCAGAGCACCACGCTGACCGTGGCATTCCAGCCGGAAGGCGCAACCGACAAGAGCTTCCGTGCGGTGTCTGCGGATAAAACAAAAGCCACCGTGTCGGTCAGTGGTATGACCATCACCGTGAAAGGTGTTGCTGCAGGCAAGGTCAACATTCCGGTCGTATCCGGTAATGGTGAACTTGCTGCGGTTGCAGAAATCACCGTCACCGCCAGTTAATCCGGGGAGTCAGCGATGTTCCTGAAAACCGAATCATTTGAACATAACGGTGTGACCGTCACGCTTTCTGAACTGTCAGCCCTGCAGCGAATTGAGCATCTCGCCCTGATGAAACGGCAGGCAGAACAGGCGGAGTCAGACAGCAACCGGAAGTTTACTGTGGAAGACGCCATCAGAACCGGCGCGTTTCTGGTGGCGATGTCCCTGTGGCATAACCATCCGCAGAAGACGCAGATGCCGTCCATGAATGAAGCCGTTAAACAGATTGAGCAGGAAGTGCTTACCACCTGGCCCACGGAGGCAATTTCTCATGCTGAAAACGTGGTGTACCGGCTGTCTGGTATGTATGAGTTTGTTGTGAATAATGCCCCTGAACAGACAGAGGACGCCGGGCCCGCAGAGCCTGTTTCTGCGGGAAAGTGTTCGACGGTGAGCTGAGTTTTGCCCTGAAACTGGCGCGAGAGATGGGGCGACCCGACTGGCGTGCCATGCTTGCCGGGATGTCATCCACGGAGTATGCCGACTGGCACCGCTTTTACAGTACCCATTATTTTCATGATGTTCTGCTGGATATGCACTTTTCCGGGCTGACGTACACCGTGCTCAGCCTGTTTTTCAGCGATCCGGATATGCATCCGCTGGATTTCAGTCTGCTGAACCGGCGTGAGGCTGACGAAGAGCCTGAAGATGATGTGCTGATGCAGAAAGCGGCAGGGCTTGCCGGAGGCGTCCGCTTTGGCCCGGACGGGAATGAAGTTATCCCCGCTTCCCCGGATGTGGCGGACATGACGGAGGATGACGTAATGCTGATGACAGTATCAGAAGGGATCGCAGGAGGAGTCCGGTATGGCTGAACCGGTAGGCGATCTGGTCGTTGATTTAAGTCTGGATGCGGCCAGATTTGACGAGCAGATGGCCAGAGTCAGGCGTCATTTTTCCGGTACGGAAACTGATGCGAAAAAAACAGCGGCAGTCGTTGAACAGTCGCTGAGCCGACAGGCGCTGGCTGCACAGAAAGCGGGGATTTCCGTCGGGCAGTATAAAGCCGCCATGCGTATGCTGCCTGCACAGTTCACCGACGTGGCCACGCAGCTTGCAGGCGGGCAAAGCCCGTGGCTGATCCTGCTGCAACAGGGGGGTCAGGTTAAGGACTCCTTCGGCGGGATGATCCCCATGTTCAGGGGGCTTGCCGGTGCGAGCACCCTGCCGATGGTGGGGGCCACCTCGCTGGCGGTGGCGACCGGTGCGCTGGCGTATGCCTGGTATCAGGGCAACTCAACCCTGTCCGATTTCAACAAAACGCTGGTCCTTTCCGGCAATCAGGCGGGACTGACGGCAGATCGTATGCTGGTCCTGTCCAGAGCCGGGCAGGCGGCAGGGCTGACGTTTAACCAGACCAGCGAGTCACTGACGGCGCTGGTGAATGCCGGTGTGCGTGGTGGTGAGCAGTTTGAGGCGATCAGCCAGAGTGTGGCGCGTTTCTCCTCTGCATCCGGCGTGGAGGTGGACAAGGTCGCTGAAGCCTTCGGGAAGCTGACCACAGACCCGACGTCGGGACTGACAGCGATGGCACGTCAGTTCCATAACGTGACGGCGGAGCAGATTGCGTATGTTGCTCAGTTGCAGCGTTCCGGAGATGAAGCCGGGGCATTGCAGGCGGCGAACGAGGCCGCAACGAAAGGGTTTGATGACCAGACCCGCCGCCTGAAAGAGAACATGGGCACGCTGGAGACCTGGGCAGACAGGACAGCACGGGCATTCAAATCCATGTGGGATTCGGTGCTGGATATTGGTCGCCCGGACACTGCCCAGGGAATGCTGGAGAAAGCAGAAAAGGCTTTTGATGAGGCGGACAAAAAATGGCAGTGGTATCAGAGCCGGAGCCACCGGCGCGGTAAAACCTCAGCATTTCTTGCCAATCTCCGGGGAGCATGGGAGGACAGAGCGAATGCGCAACTTGGGCTTTCAGCCGCCACGTTGCAGGCCGATCTTGAAAAGGCCAGAGAGATGGCAGCAAAGGACTGGGCCGAGTCTGAGGCATCACGGCTGAAATATACCGAAGAGGCGCAGAAGGCTTACGAACGGCTGCAGACGCCGCTGGAGAAATATACCGCCCGTCAGGAAGAACTGAACAAGGCACTGAAAGACGGGAAAATCCTGCAGGCGGATTACAACACGCTGATGGCGGCGGCGAAAAAGGATTATGAAGCGACGCTGAAAAAGCCGAAACAGTCCGGCGTGAAGGTGTCTGCGGGCGATCGTCAGGAAGACAGTGCTCATGCTGCCCTGCTGACGCTTCAGGCTGAACTCCGGACGCTGGAGAAGCATGCCGGAGCAAATGAGAAAATCAGCCAGCAGCGCCGGGATTTGTGGAAGGCGGAGAGCCAGTTCGCGGTACTGGAGGAGGCGGCGCAACGTCGCCAGCTGTCTGCACAGGAGAAATCCCTGCTGGCGCATAAAGATGAGACGCTGGAGTACAAACGCCAGCTGGCTGCACTTGGCGACAAGGTTACGTATCAGGAGCGCCTGAACGCGCTGGCGCAGCAGGCGGATAAATTCGCACAGCAGCAACGGGCAATACGGGCCGCCATTGATGCGAAAAGCCGGGGGCTGACTGACCGGCAGGCAGAACGGGAAGCCACGGAACAGCGCCTGAAGGAACAGTATGGCGATAATCCGCTGGCGCTGAATAACGTCATGTCAGAGCAGAAAAAGACCTGGGCGGCTGAAGACCAGCTTCGCGGGAGCTGGATGGCAGGCCTGAAGTCCGGCTGGAGTGAGTGGGAAGAGAGCGCCACGGACAGTATGTCGCAGGTAAAAAGTGCAGCCACGCAGACCTTTGATGGTATTGCACAGAATATGGCGGCGATGCTGACCGGCAGTGAGCAGAACTGGCGCAGCTTCACCCGTTCCGTGCTGTCCATGATGACAGAAATTCTGCTTAAGCAGGCAATGGTGGGGATTGTCGGGAGTATCGGCAGCGCCATTGGCGGGGCTGTTGGTGGCGGCGCATCCGCGTCAGGCGGTACAGCCATTCAGGCCGCTGCGGCGAAATTCCATTTTGCAACCGGAGGATTTACGGGAACCGGCGGCAAATATGAGCCAGCGGGGATTGTTCACCGTGGTGAATTTGTCTTCACGAAGGAGGCAACCAGCCGGATTGGCGTGGGGAATCTTTACCGGCTGATGCGCGGCTATGCCACCGGCGGTTATGTCGGTACACCGGGCAGCATGGCAGACAGCCGGTCGCAGGCGTCCGGGACGTTTGAGCAGAATAACCATGTGGTGATTAACAACGACGGCACGAACGGTCAGATAGGTCCGGCTGCTCTGAAGGCGGTGTATGACATGGCCCGCAAGGGTGCCCGTGATGAAATTCAGACACAGATGCGTGATGGTGGCCTGTTCTCCGGAGGTGGACGATGAAGACCTTCCGCTGGAAAGTGAAACCCGGTATGGATGTGGCTTCGGTCCCTTCTGTAAGAAAGGTGCGCTTTGGTGATGGCTATTCTCAGCGAGCGCCTGCCGGGCTGAATGCCAACCTGAAAACGTACAGCGTGACGCTTTCTGTCCCCCGTGAGGAGGCCACGGTACTGGAGTCGTTTCTGGAAGAGCACGGGGGCTGGAAATCCTTTCTGTGGACGCCGCCTTATGAGTGGCGGCAGATAAAGGTGACCTGCGCAAAATGGTCGTCGCGGGTCAGTATGTTGCGTGTTGAGTTCAGCGCAGAGTTTGAACAGGTGGTGAACTGATGCAGGATATCCGGCAGGAAACACTGAATGAATGCACCCGTGCGGAGCAGTCGGCCAGCGTGGTGCTCTGGGAAATCGACCTGACAGAGGTCGGTGGAGAACGTTATTTTTTCTGTAATGAGCAGAACGAAAAAGGTGAGCCGGTCACCTGGCAGGGGCGACAGTATCAGCCGTATCCCATTCAGGGGAGCGGTTTTGAACTGAATGGCAAAGGCACCAGTACGCGCCCCACGCTGACGGTTTCTAACCTGTACGGTATGGTCACCGGGATGGCGGAAGATATGCAGAGTCTGGTCGGCGGAACGGTGGTCCGGCGTAAGGTTTACGCCCGTTTTCTGGATGCGGTGAACTTCGTCAACGGAAACAGTGACGCCGATCCGGAGCAGGAGGTGATCAGCCGCTGGCGCATCGAGCAGTGCAGCGAACTGAGCGCGGTGAGTGCCTCTTTTGTACTGTCCACGCCGACGGAAACGGACGGTGCCGTTTTTCCGGGACGTATCATGCTGGCCAACACCTGCACCTGGACCTATCGCGGTGATGAGTGCGGTTATCACGGTCCGGCGGTCGCGGATGAATATGATCAGCCGACGTCCGATATCACGAAGGATAAATGCAGCAAATGCCTGAGCGGCTGTAAGTTTCGCAATAACGTCGGCAACTTTGGCGGCTTCCTTTCCATTAACAAACTTTCGCAGTGAATCCCATGACAGAGACAGAATCAGCGATTCTGGCGCACGCCCGGCGATGTGCGCCAGCGGAGTCGTGCGGCTTCGTGGTGAGAGCGCCGGAGGGGGAAAGATATTTTCCCTGCGTGAATATTTCCGGTGAGCCGGAGGATTATTTCCGGAT
>NZ_CAOLGM010000117.1:0-15486 GCF_948475835.1 uncultured Escherichia sp.
AAAGTTCCATGCGTAGCAAGTGTAGCAGTTAATATCAGTAATTTTCTCAAATGAGCGTTTTTTTATAGTGACAAACAGTAATAACATTAAAAATAGCCATGTAGACATTAATTGAGGAATAGACAATGTTAGTTAGTAAAAGCAACGGATTTAACGCTAGCGCAGTTTTGGGTAGTGGAAGTTATAATGAAAATAAATCTTCTAAACACATGGAGCTACTAGCTCATAGTATTTTAAAATTAATTTGTAAGGAAGCTGCATCAGAGACGTATCGCGGTGCTCTTGAAACTTTACAAAAAATGATGTCTGAATGTATATATCATGAAGGCAACGCCTTTGTCATTATGGGAGTTGGAGAACAATTAAAACGTATTAAATATGAAGTTGGTGAAAATAACTTAAAGGTATTCAACGTACACTTTAATAATAATCACGAGTTAGTTAGTTCTGGTGAGCCTGACGTAATATGTTTAAGCAAGCAGGTCTGGGAAAATCTTCTCATTAAACTAAAGCTGGAAAACAATGAAAATGTGTTTTCTGAAACTAAAAAATTATCGAATAAAAATAATGACGATCAGTTTTTTGAATGCGTTAAAAGAAATGAACAGAACCTTTTCGATAATATAAGAAAAAGTGATTTTCATGTTGGTTTACTTAAGCCAAGTAGTACGCGTAGTGTTATTTTAGAAACGCCGCCAAATGTCTGTATGGAATCACGTAATTCATATGAAAAAAAATAGATGAGATTTCATCTTTGTCAGAGTCAAAGGAACACCCCATAGATATTCAAGAAAAAAAAGATGCGTTTGTGAATGAGTTCAAGGGGATATTATTTGATAAAAATGGAAGGTCTTCAGAGTTTCTACTTAATTTTTATGAATGTTGCTATGAGTTTTTACCAAGAGCGCAGCCTCAGGATAAAATCGAAAGCTATAATTCAGCACTGCAAGCTTTCTCCATCTTTTGTTCATCTACGTTGATACATAATAATATAGGCTTTGATTTCAAATTATTTCCAGAAGTCAAACTGTGTGGGGAAAATCTTGAAACGGTATTCAAATATAAAAATGGCGATGATGTCCGGGAGATAGCCAAAATTAACATTACTCTCCAAAAAGAAGAGGATGGTTTATATAATTTAGGTGGATTGGATTTTAAGGGATGCTTCTTTTCTGGACAGAACTTCAGTAACTATGATATTCAATATGTGAACTGGGGAACGTCATTGTTTGATCTTGATACTCCGTGTATTTTTAATGCGCCTGCTTACAACAAGAGTAATGAAAAATCATTAAAACCTGTGAGCGAAAACGGTTTAAGTGGAGTCTTGACTGATCGTAATAATAAAATAAAACTCATCACGGGCGTGGCACCATTCGATGATATTTTATTTATGGATGATGACTTTGATGATAGTTCCTCTGAGGATGATCCCGTTGAGAATAGTCCTGTTGTGACTAGTCCCGTTGTATCAAGTTCTAAAAGCAGTTTTCAATGATTAATAAATGGCTATTTTTACAAAGAGATAATAACGTAGATTGAAACAATATGTATTATTGATTGATTAAACGGGATTATTTTTTACACTACAACCATTTTGCTGCCACTACCAAAGAAAAAGGGGCTACGCTTTCACGTAACCCCTTGATTTATTTGTTGAGCTGGCGGTGTCTGAATTGGTGCTGTAATTGGTTGAAATATTTATTCTAATGTCTGGTTCAACTTTCCTTAGCTGCCTGAAAGTTTTTTTGATCTTACCCATCAATAATAGGGTTACGGTACACCACGCCTGACTGATGAACTGCGTGCTCAGGGTTACCTCTTCAACGTAAAACCGTGGCAGGAGGTCCGGACTGAAAAAACTGCTCAGGACATTATCGGCGGTGGACGCACGGGTAGTCTGTAAACCGAACCGACTGGGGCGCAGTATGTGGCATCTTGTCGTGCTGTTGGAGGAGCTGTGCAAACGTGGTATTAACTTTCGTGCTCTGGCCCAATCTATATTTGCCCAACAATGGGGGGACGAATGCTGTAAAAGTAAAAGAATCTGCGATCTCAAAGTTATTGTGTTATTTTTATGTGAGCAGAAGATATTCATCAGAAACGATTATGTAAATCATTTTATTTTGCCGACGGCCTGATTGTCGAAAGAAAAGAATACCCCCGTATTCCCTGAATAGATTGACTTTTTTATCCAACCATACTTCAGCGCACTGCGTTTAAAAAATGCTTCTTTCTTATGTGGAATATCATCATTTCATCATGATGTCTTTGATGAGCGGTGAACACAATACACTTGCGCTGTCTCTTCAGGATGAATCCCCTGGTCTGGTGCCTGTGGGCTGATGTTGCAGCAGAGCTAAGGTCGCTTAAACGCTACTCAGTATTCACTTTTCAGAGGATGAAATTTATGAACAGGACCAGTCCCCATTATTGTCGCCGCTCAGTACTTTCCTTATTGATATCTGCCTTGATATATGCCCCGCCTGGGATGACGGCCTTCACTCCTGATGTTATTGGTGTGGTAAACGATGAGACTGTAGATGGCAGCCAAAGAGTAGATGAACGAGGTACAACAAATAACACTCATATTATCAACCATGGCCAGCAGAATGTTCATGGCGGGGTATCTAATGGAAGTCTTATTGAATCGGGTGGATATCAAGATGTAGGAAGTCATAACAATTTTGTGGGGCAGGCTAATAATACAACCATTAACGGAGGAAGACAGACAATTCATGACGGGGGCATTTCCACCGGTACGATAATCGACAGTGGCAATCAGGACGTTTATACAGGTGGTATCAGCAATGGAACGACAATTAAGGGTGGTAATTCACACATAAGTGGGGGGACTGCGAATGGAACCATCATTGATGGTGGAGGGCAGAAAGTAACAACTCAGGGGCATGTTGATGGTACAACGATAAATAAGTCCGGTTATCAGGACATCACGCAAGGAAGTATTGCAACGAACACAATCATAAATGGTGGACGACAGTATGTTGAACAGAGCACAGTAGGAACAACCACCATTAAAAATGGCGGTGAGCAAAGAGTATATGAAAGCCATGCGCTGGACACGACGATTGAAGGTGGAACTCAGTCTCTGAATAATAAGTCAACGGCAAAAATACTCAGATCTATTCTGGTGGTACGCAAATTGTTGATTACACCAGCTCCTCGGATGTTATTGAAGTTTATTCCGGTGGCGTGCTTGATGTTAGTGGTGGTACGGCAACAAATGTTACCCAGCACGATGGTGCAATTTTAAAAACAAACACTAACGGTACGACGGTGAGCGGTACGAATAGTGAAGGTGCATTCTCCATCCACAATCACGTGGCAGACAATGTGTTGCTGGAAAACGGTGGTCATTTAGACATAAACGCATATGGTTCGGCAAACAAGACGATTATTAAAGATAAAGGAACAATGTCAGTTTTAACGAATGCTAAAGCTGATGCGACCCGAATAGATAACGGCGGGGTAATGGATGTTACCGGAAACGCGACCAATACCATAATCAATGGTGGTACACAGAATATTAATAATCATGGTATTGCCACGGGTACCAATATCAACGGCGGAACGCAAAATATCAAGAGCGGCGGGAAAGCTGACACGACAATTATATCCTCCGGGAGCCGGCAGGTTGTTGAGAAAGATGGTACGGCAACTGGCAGCAATATTAGCGCCGGAGGCTCGCTGATTGTCTATACCGGTGGTATTGCACATGGGGTTAACCAGGAGACGGGCAGTGCTTTAGTTGCCAACACGGGCGCAGGGACTGATATTGAAGGATACAACAAGCTCTCTCACTTCACTATTACCGGAGGGGAGGCTAATTATGTTGTGCTGGAAAATACCGGCGAACTGACGGTAGTGGCTAAAACCTCGGCGAAAAATACTACCGTTGATGCTGGCGGTAAGCTGATTGTCCAGAAGGAGGCTAAAACAGATACCACCAGACTTAATAATGGTGGCGTTCTGGAGGTTCAGGACGGTGGTGAGGCTAAGCATGTTGAGCAACAATCCGGCGGCGCATTAATTGCTTCCACAACTTCCGGAACCCTTATCGAAGGAACCAACAGTTATGGTGATGCTTTCTACATCAGGAATTCAGAAGCTAAAAATGTAGTGCTGGAAAACGCTGGCTCATTAACAGTCGTCACTGGTTCCCGGGCAGTTGATACGATTATTAATGCCAACGGCAAAATGGATGTTTATGGAAAAGATGTTGGCACTGTACTCAATAGTGCTGGCACCCAAACAATATATGCCAGTGCCACTTCTGATAAAGCAAATATCAAAGGTGGCAAGCAAACGGTATATGGATTAGCCACTGAGGCAAATATCGAAAGTGGTGAACAAATTGTTGATGGTGGGTCAACAGAGAAAACACACATCAATGGTGGCACGCAAACCGTTCAGAATTATGGTAAGGCAATCAATACCGATATCGTCTCTGGCCTACAACAAATTATGGCAAACGGGACAGCGGAAGGTTCCATTATTAATGGGTGTTCACAGGTAGTTAATGAGGGCGGTCTGGCTGAAAACTCGGTGCTTAATGACGGCGGCACACTCGATGTGCGGGAGAAAGGCAGCGCAACGGGGATACAGCAGAGTAGCCAGGACGCTTTGGTTGCAACCACCAGGGCGACGCGGGTCACAGGAACACGCGCGGATGGCGTCGCGTTCAGCATCGAGCAGGGTGCGGCGAACAATATCCTGCTGGCAAATGGCGGCGTGTTAACCATGGAGTCAGACACCTCTTCTGACAAAACACAGGTCAATACGGGCGGACGGGAGATCGTCAAAACAAAAGCCACTGCGACAGGCACGACGCTCACCGGCGGCGAACAAATCGTCGAGGGGGTGGCGAATGAGACAACGATTAACGACGGCGGAATACAAACAGTTTCAGCTAACGGAGAGGCAATAAAAACAAAGATCAATGAAGGCGGTACGCTGACAGTTAACGATAATGGCAAAGCGACAGATATCGTCCAGAACAGCGGTGCCGCTCTCCAGACGAGCACGGCTAACGGTATTGAAATCAGCGGTACTCACCAGTACGGCACTTTTTCCATTTCCGGCAATTTAGCGACCAATATGTTGCTGGAAAATGGCGGTAATTTATTGGTATTAGCAGGTACCGAAGCTCGCGACTCCACGGTTGGCAGCGGTGGAGCCGCCAACGGCAGTTATCGCAGCAACGGGCTGGGCGGTCACATTGAAACCGGGATGCGATTTACCGATGGTAACTGGAACCTGACGCCGTATGCATCGTTAACGGGGGTTCACCGCTGATAACCCTGAATATCATTTATCCAATGGCATGGAATCGAAATCAGTCGATACCCGCAGTTTATATCGTGAACTGGGTGCAACGCTGAGTTACAACATGCGTCTGGGGAACGGTATGGAAGTTGAGCCGTGGCTGAAGGCGGCTGTGCGCAAAGAATTTGTCGATGATAACCGGGTGAAAGTGAATAGTGACGGTAATTTCGTCAATGATTTGTCGGGCAGACGTGGAATATACCAGGCAGGTATTAAAGCCTCATTCAGCAGTACGTTAAGCGGGCATCTTGGGGTGGGGTATAGCCATGGTGCCGGTGTGGAATCCCCGTGGAACGGGGTAGCTGGTGTGAACTGGTCGTTCTGACCATCAACGAAAAAGCCCACATCTGTGGGCTTTCATGTCACCAGGAGCCGCGGCTCCTTTGCGTATCCTTTTATGTCTCTTCACCGTCTGGTCGGTGTCCTGCTGAGACTGCTAACTTCCTGTTTTTATTGGTGTTGTCCTTATACCGTCCAATCATGATTGGGGCTGGCGGAGTCTGAATTTGTATGTTATATCTATGTTTTAATTGGTTATTTATTTAAGTTGTTTTTGTTTGTATACCTAAGCGTATACCAATAGCGGGGTGCAATACTTATTGAACTTTAAAAAAATCACGCTAAATAGGTCTTCTATATTCAAAAAAACTCTTTTTTCAATAAATTGTTCACACTGTTCACTTTGGATTTTTACCATTCAAAATCAAGGAAATAGAAGTTAACTGTACGGTGAAGAGTGAACAGATAACTCTACATTCTTGTGCCAGCAAAAATAAAACCCGGCATCAGCCGGGTTAGTTGTAATTATTTGATTGTTGGCTCATCGCACTTGGGTAGCCAGTCTGCATTACTTTCCTCTTTTAAAGTGAGGTTAGTCTGCATTCCCTGATTAGTTCGCCGTTTCTCATAATGTAGCCCGTACTCCTTCAGCATGACTGGCAACCCTTTGCCAAACATCGTAAGACTCAGGGTGTTTTTATATCCATTAGCCTCCATGTATACGAGGTAGGCATGGTAAAGGTAGGTACGTGGCTGGCGTGGGACAATATTGGCGTTCCCCATAAACATGCCGTTGGTGTCAGGTAATGCCTCAAGATAGCCACAAAAATCAAATGCTGGATCAGCATCACGCTTGATGGTGAGAGCCTCATCAGAATTCTGCTGCGACTGAAGCAATGTTCTGGCGCTCATCGGATCGCTGAAACGCTGCATGAGCTGGCGAACAATCACAGCCAGTTCTCGTGCAATTTTATCTTTCAGCTGCGGATCGCGTTCTTCCGGTGCTATCTGCTCAGGAAAATGCAGAATAACTCTCCTGCGGGACACACCACCACTGCGATCAGTGAAGCGCATAGGATTATTATTTACGGCCAGGATAACCGCCGGAATATGTGTTGAATAAGCATTCTGAAATTTGGGGTCCACCGATACCGCATCGCCACCAGTTATAGCCTTAAGCCCGGCGCCGTCGCCGCTCCACTTCTCCTGATCAGGCAGGCGAATAAGAGAAAAACCTATCAGAGCCGCACGTTCTCGCGGGGACTCCAGCGTTTCAATGGTCGCAGAGGTGGCGTTATCCTCTCCAGCAAGCATGGTCGCAATTTCAGCCAGAATACTTTTGCCACTTCCACCAGGGCCAGTCACTTCCAGAAAGAGCTGCCAGTCATAGCGATTCGCCAGCACCATAAATAACGCCGCAAGAATAATGTCGCGTTTTTCTGGCTTGTGTCCGGCAGCCCGGTCCAGCCAGCGCCAGAATGCCGGGGCATGAGTTTCAAGCGTTTCCCCCTCTACCGGTGGCGTGAAATCGACTTCACACAGGGTACGCAGCCAGTTCTCTTTACAGTGCGGACTAAACAGCCCTGTTCGCGTATCGAGGACGCCATTACGAAAACCGATCAGATGACGTGCCGGATTTTGCTGCTGCGGAACAATTAACTTTAATGTTTCCACCAGTGAAGCAATTTTTCCTGAGGAAAACGGTGCACCGAGGCGCTGGAAAAGGGCTGCGACATCTCGGGCAAAATCTGACTGAGAAATCACTTTCCACGCTCCAGACTCGTAGCGGGATAAAAGCTGCCCGTTCGGATCAACCGCCAGTGCATCCCTGTAATGCTCCCGAACCCTCTGAGCTTTTTCGCTGACACTCATCGCTGTGAATTCTGCTTCACTCATTGTGTCGAAAGGACTGGCGTTATGTGGCTTCAAAGCCTCAAGAATTGCCTTCCGGGTGGATTCCTCTCCGTATTGGGTAAGCGCATCATTCCAGTCACCAAAAACCGGTGGCAGCACAATGTCACACTGACACGCTTTTGCAGCAGTTTCAGCCCTGTTCTGGCCTGAACCATTCAGATCGCGGTCCGCTGCAATAATTAACTGATATCCCGGATACTTGTTATGGGCAACGCTGGCCAGAGAAAGAAAGTTGACCGACGAAAATGCCACCATGACGGCTTCTCCTGTCAGATGACGAATGGTAAGCGCCGTGGCGTAACCTTCCGCAATCCACATCCTTCTTACAGAACTCCCGCCCCCTTCTATCAGATGATAGGCCTCCTTAACCTGACCTCCTTTAAGAAAACACTTGCTACCATTGCCACTGATAAGCTGAATATTCACCAGTTCCCCGTCAGCGTTATAGAGCGGGACGATCAAATCACCGGGGTGGAACATCACCCCACCGGTTTTATGACCTGAAGTCAGCTCATGGCAAATATGCTCCGGGAAACCTTTATGTGTAAGATAAGTATTTCCGGCAGATTCACGCGAGGCTTGCAGTAGTCGCGCGGCAAGTGCTGCTGCCGCCTGTTTCCCGCCATCTGTATCTGCGGTTGACGTCCAGACTCCAGAAGAGGCTGAAGACAGACTATGTGTCAGTCCATGTATCCTGTCTGCTGCTTCACTGATATCCACATTCAGTACCTTGCTGACAAGCGCTAAACCGTCCCCAGCCCCGCACTGGTTGCAGAACCATGTTCCACGTCCTTCCAGATCGTCGAAGCGAAAACGATCTTTACCGGCGCAGACCGGACAAGGCTGATGGCGATTTTTCAGTATGTTCATACCCAGCGCTGGCAAAATCCGCGCCCAGTGACCGCGGGCAGCCTTCACGGCCTGACTGACTTTCATTCCTGACATGATGCAGTTCTCCCTCAGTGTAAAACCGGCTTTATAATGTGACGGACGCATAACTCATCCATTACGGCTATTCCGAGCTGGGAGAGTGCGGGGCAGGACATTAGAGGACCGGATTCCATCAGGTCTGAAAGCAGGGCGCAGGCGATTTCCATGCCTTTTGTTTGCCCGTGCTGTCGCAGATAAAAACCTTCAAGCTCACGGGCAATGGCGGTTTCAATTTCATCCAGAGTGAGCTGCAGGTGGCGGTTGTGCTGATGGCAGATACTCAGCCAGGCGCAGGCAACCGCGCGGCGATATAACGCCAGCCGAAGTGAGAGGGGAAGAGTGCGTGATTTCATTGCACCACCTCCTTGTTCATCAGGTCATCCTGGCAACGCTGTACCACGCCATCAAGCTGTTCTGTCATCAGATAAATCAGGGAAACCAGTTGCTCACATTGAGCACCTGCAGGTTTTTCATAGCAGTCCTGAAGAACAGCCATTCCGGTGACAAATTCCCCCACGTTACGAAGATGCTTGAGGCGGACAATATCGTCATAAGAAATTGCGGCGTGATTCATCACATCACCTCCCCGGCAGGCAGCCGTGCAGAAAGGGAGAGCACATAATCACGGACCAGCGAAAGGCGTGCAAAGCGCTCATCGCAGGCCACGGTGCGAAGCATACAGATGCGGGGTTGAGTGTCAGCACGGCGGATTGCGGCAAGCACAAAGACATATTGCGGGTAAAACGGGGTGAGGGTTGTAGCCATGATGGCAGCCTCCATTGAGTAGCGGTTATTGCTACCACCGGAAACGCCAATTTCACTGGTGGCAGCCCGAACGGGGTTGGCGTAACCGGCCTCAATGGATACCGGCCAGCCCGAAGGCTGCCCCGCCCGGACTGCCATTATCTCGAAAGAACCACGGTGTACGCATAAACACCACAGCCTGGAAAATGGGTGTGCCAGAGCTTCGACGAAAAAAAAGACGCTTGGCGCGTCTGGTGTCGCCATTGAGTTTCGCGGAACGCCAATTCCGGCTGCCGATTTTGCGGCAGCGGAAAAACTATACCTGGAAATGACTGCAGGATGCAAGCCAGAAAAATGGGGATTAATGCGTTCAGGCATCATTATGCATCACATCCCCGTCCGCGGGCACTTATACGATCCGCCATCCATGCGCTTACCTCTGACTGTGCCCAGGCAACATTTTTACCACCAAGCGGGATCTGCTTCGGGAAAGCATCGCGGCTTATCAGGTCGTATATAGTTGAGCGGGACAAGCCGCATAAATGCATCACCTCGGGAAGACGTAAAAATCGCTCATGCTGGTTCAGCACAGGAAATAATGGCGCAGCCGGAGCTGGCGCAGAAACAGAAATATCATGCATTTATCTACCCTCTTTAATTCCTTCATCAGTCCGGATAAATCCCCCCGGATTCAGGTAGTTCCTTATTATGTATATATTTCTCGCTTACGCACCCATTATTTATTTAGCGTCACATATTGATTTAATGGAATTTAAAACTATATCAAACCACATAAAATGGCATGATAGATATTATGTCTGCGAACTATAAATACAGGGACATTAATAGGAACTAACTTTCATCCAGGGGTTACTACCCCATAAGTCATAGAACTTAATGGTACTGAAACCGCAACCCATTCAGCAGGGATGCACAATTTCTACATATGGCTTTACATTGCAAACCTAACTTCAGGATATACTCATGAATTGCATCAAGCTCAGAAGAATTAGAACCGCATAAAATCAATAACCACGCATTCTTAACCTAAAAATATATCCAAATAAATTCATAAAAGACCGAGCAGTTCTAGTTTTATAAAAATCAGATTGAAATGCAACACCAGGGAAAGGGGGGAATCATGTTATTTCCCGGCAAAGAAAAATCGTCTATTTCATCATCTGTTGAATACTACTGAAGAGTGGTGAATAGTTGTGAGGAACAATAATGAAATAATCATTCGGAATAAAAATTTCACTTTTGATGAAAAAAAATCATAAATCACGCTACCTTCCGATGAACACTCATGAACAGTCACTGAATACTGCCTTGTCAACCCTTCACCTCTTAACTAGCTGTATTATCAATTTTTTTATCAAAGTGAACAGTAGTGAATAGTATTTATTAAAGGAAAGTTGAAGATCAGACATGACACATTTCTCTGGCTAGCCAGAACAAGGTCATTGTTCTGTCACTGACACAATCCCCCTCGGTAGTGCGCTTGTATGGGCATCGGCACAATTGACACGACAACAAAACACTACCGGAGCATTCATGACTACTGTTAACCAGATCTCTGATGCAAACATTACATCCTCCCTCCCGCCGAAAATTCGCGAAGCGGTGGAAAAAGTTAAGGCAGCAAAAGCTGTCTGGCAGGAAGAACGGCGAAAACAAACTGAAGCTGCTGCAATGATTGAAACTATCCGTAAACGTCAGGAAGATACAAAAACGGAAACGCAGGCGCTTAATGATGAATGGCGAAACCTGTTTCGTGAGAATCAGGGAAATATGACACCACGCATGAAAAAACTGCGGGCAGAAATCGCCCTCGGACGCGAAACACTGGATGAGTTCGAAGATTTGCTGGCAGCTCAGGTGGCAGAAAATGAATTCCTGCCCTGGAAAACTGCGGATGCTGCAAACCACTACATCAGCGAACATAATCGCCTGATTGAAACTCATGCAGTGTGGCTCTGGAATGAGTTTATGAAGGAACACGGCCAGAAACTTATTCAGATCCTTGGACTGTTGAAAATGACTCTGGGCCGAAGCGCTTCTGCTGTTATCGGTGTAGTTCATACCGTAAACGACCCCGAAAGTGTGCTGAAGCAATTTATCAGCGAGCAACTCACCACTCCGGTACTGTCCTGTAACGTATCTTCAACGGATGATATTACCCTGCCGGGGATCAGCATTTATGCGGACGATAAAGCCATCCAGGATGCCAGACAATCCCCCAGCCCTGCAGCGCGTTCACGGATGCTTAAACAGCGTGACATGGTTAAAGGGGGCGAGAAGAAATGAATGCCGGAACCATTACTCAGGAAGCTCTCAACGATTACCGCTCGGCGATAAAAAGCTGGCTGACACTACGTAATACGCAAAGTACCTACCAGCTTCGTCTGGCGGCTCTGCTGAATACTGAAGAAAAACCGGCAGCATATGCCAGCCAGCTTGAGGAGCTTCGTGAGCGTCTTGCTGTCCTCGAATGGCAGATTAACTGTGCTGCACGGGATGGTCTTTATGCTCACCAGATTGTGCTGGAGAGTTGTGTTACAAGCGCAACGGAAAACTTCATGAGCGAGCATGGTGATGCACTCACTGACGCACTGGCTCCTTTTCTTTGCGCTCCATACGGGCTTGAGGCGGCAATGAAAATATTACGAACCGCTGTAGCCCGACAAACGGAAGTGCGTACTCCGGTAATTTCAGCAGCATACAAGAGCATTATCGACGAAACCGGATTAACGGTGGATGCATCAATGTACGCTGATGCTTCAACCAGTTTCACCCCGGCACAACATAAAGTTTTCCTGGCCCGCCTTAACCGACTTAATGAAAAAGGAGGGTACTGATATGGCCCTGAAGTGTCCTGAATGTGGGACGGTCGCTCACGCCAGAACCAGCGCCTATGAAGCTCCATCGGTTAAACGCTCATGGTATCAGTGCCAGAATCTGGAATGTTCCTGCACATTTACCGCTCTGGAAAGCGTGGATACGATAATTATGAAGCCTTGGCGCAATGAACAGGAATCAGACAAAGAACAAATGCCAGAAAAACAACAGCAAACTCTCAACCGCTATGGCTCCGCGTCAAAGCTGTCAAGCCGTCAGCTAATTCCTGTCTGATTAGCAAAATACGCCCACGTAGTCCCGGTCCAGTACCGGGATTTTTTACGCCTTTTCCCTGGCTGGCCTGAAGGCGTATGAGTGCATATCTATAGCGCATGAAAACGCATGAGTCTCATGCGCCATTTTTGACGCGAAAGCCCTTGTGTGGTGGCTTCTGAGACGATTTACGGGGTGCATGAAAACCAGTCTGTTAAGCGAAGCGGGCAGGCGGGCGGGGCAGCGCACGCTGTGTATGGTCAAAGTAACTTTTAACTTTCAATGAGTACCTGATTGAAAGAATCGTTTATCACGTTAAAGCGATAACAATGATTTTAAGCAGCGAGTGTGGTGTAAGTATCATTGTCGAGTAAAAATGTTGCAAGCTATTGAAATAAGTATATATTGCAAATGATGAGGAAAATAAAATATGCAAGGACCTACTCATGGATGCACTGCATGTCGCGCTTGAAAATCTGATTAGAGATGATGGTCAAACACTAAATAGTTATTTTAGTGAAGTTAAAGTTAATTCATTGATTGAAAATACAAATGCAACTTGTCATTTTCATTGCCTTAATCTTGATGGCAATGGACGTCCTCGGGTAGACGCGTTAATCCAATTCTTGAACGATAAAGTAGTTGATTATGCTATTCCAAGGAAAAAAATCAATGAGGCAGTGCAATATTTTAATGAAACACAATCAACAGCGAAAATAACAAAATTAGCAAATCAAGCAAAAAAATTATTTACTAGGCTTGCAAATAGTGGCGAAGGCGGTGAATTTATTCTTTTTTTATTTGCAGAGCAATTCCTTAGATTTCCACAAATTATTTGCAAAATGAGCCTGAAAACGAGTTCTCAAATGCATTACCATGGTGCAGATGGAATACATATAGGCGTAGATAAAGATAATAAAAAATTATGTTTATACTGGGGCGAGTCTAAACTCTATTCCAATCTGAGCAAAGGTATTTCTGAGTGTATGGATAGTATAGCTCCATTACTTCAAAGTTCTATGGGAATAGAAGGCGCTGAGACACGTGATATGCAGTTGCTGGAGTCGCACTTAAATGTTGATGATATAGAACTAGAACAAGCGTTGAAAAGATTCTTAGATCCTGATAGCCCGGATTTTAATAAATTGGAATACAGAGGAATATGCTTAGTTGGGTTTGATCTTAAAGATTATCCACAAGGGCCCAGTTCAATTGATATCAGTGAACTAGTTGCTTTGATTAATACTAAAGTCGGGAAATGGTCAACTAGTGTGCAAGGTGGTATAGTTAATAAAAAACTTGATCGCTTTGCTATGCATGTTTTTATTCTTCCTTTTCCTTCAGTAAAAGCATTTAGGGCTAGTTTAATTAAAGCATTGGAGAGTTGAAATGTCGTTGCGAGATTTATCTGGGTGGTTGATTAAGAATCAAGGATTCTTAAGAAAATATCAGGCATTAGTCGCTAACTCGATAAAAGATCAATTTCCAGAGTTAAAATCAGATGTAATCCCACAGATTAGTTCTGAGGATGTCGGCTATCTTTTAACATGTGCTAGTTCTTTGGCTTTCTCAAGTGATGAGAAATGCCAAGATGCAGCCTTAAGGATTGCACAGTATTGCTTATTGAATGAAAAAAGTGAAGCAAGAAAAGATAGTGCTGCATTAATTCTTGATTCATTATCTAATAATCCAGCAATACAACTTGCTGAAAATAGGGGGTATCTTAACCCTGATTTCGAAGAAAGATTACCCTTAAAGGCTCAGTTAGAACTAACTAAAAGAAAAATTCTATATACAATTGAAATAGATGCTGATAAGCATATTTATGCTAATAGGTTTCAATCAGAGTTTTGGGATGCGGTACAAGAAAACTCATGGGTTAGTGTCTCTGCTCCTACCTCTGTAGGAAAATCATTTATCCTGGAATCTTGGGTGGAGCAGTTTGTAAAAAGAAATAAGAATTGCTTAGTTATTTATATCGTACCAACAAGGGCATTGATTTCAGAAGTATATTCTGAGTTGCAAAAACGTTTGGATCCTAATTTAACAAATATAGTTAATATTCAGACACTACCATTGAGTAATGTATACCAGAGCGAAAAATCTAATGTCTTCATATTTACACAGGAAAGATTAAATTTATTCTACAATCATTTCTCACAAATTCCAAAGATAGACGTCTTAGTTGTTGATGAAGCACACAAGATCGGTGATGGTGGAAGAGGTGTTATTCTTCAACATGTAATTGAACTGACTTGTCTAAATAACCCTGATTCAAAAGTTATCTTTGCAAGTCCTTTCACCTTAAATCCTGAAATATTGCTCAGTGATGCTCCAATATTAAAAAACAAAAGAACTATAAAAAGTGACTATGTTACAGTTAATCAAAATTTAATATGGGTAGAACAAAAACCACGCAAGACCAAAGATTGGTTGATGTATTATTTTGCAAACGGTGAAAAACGCGAGTTAGGAAACTTTTCTTTAGAAAATGCACCATCTCCTGAAAGTAAAAGATTGCCTTTTGTAGCTCTTTGTTTAGGTAAGGGGGCTTCTGGTAACGTAGTTTACGTAAATGGAGCCGCTGAAGCAGAATCTACTTCCAAGCTAATATCTGCAAGTATAGAAAATGAGACTGAGGATGAAGAAATTTTAGCTCTCGTTGAGCTTAGTGAGACAATTATACATAAAAATTTCGCATTAAATCGCACTCTAAAAAAGAGAGTCGCTTTTCATTATGGCAACATGCCTTTAATAATAAAGGGCGAGATTGAACGATTGTTTAGTAAAGGTAAGATTGATTTTTTAATTTGTACCTCAACTTTAGTTGAGGGCGTAAACATGGCTTGTAAAAATATTTTTATAAGAGGCCCTAAAAAGGGTAATTCAACCCCGATGCGAGAAGAGGATTTTTGGAATCTTGCTGGCAGAGCTGGTCGTTGGGGAAAAGAATTCCAAGGTAATGTCATCTGCATCGATAGCGACAATGAAAAAATTTGGAATGGAGAGCCTCCAAAAACCAAAAAAAATATATTTATAACTCGCGCCACGGATGCTATTTCCCATGACATGGATAAGTTGGTTTCCTATATTTTTTCAGAGCATCATTTTGGTATGTCTGAGCGGAATCCTAATCTCCAGAGTCTATTTAGTTATTTATGT